>CAZWIN010000321.1:2229-3604 GCA_964633855.1 uncultured Chitinophagales bacterium | reverse complement strand
AATACGGGCTCCGCTCGCGCCGAGCGGGTGGCCAAGGGCAATAGCACCCCCGTTGACATTGACCTTTTCCTTATCAATTCCGACGATTTTATTCACAGCAAGAGTTACAACAGCAAAAGCTTCGTTAATCTCAAACAAGTCAATATCGTTAAGACCGAGCTTTGCCTTCTTCAATACTTTCGGGATGACATCTGCGGGTGCTGTCGTGAACCAGAGAGGGTCTTTTGCATGGGAAGCGGACGCGACGATTCTCGCAAGAGGCTTCAAACCCTCTCGTTTTGCCTTCTCAGCAGACATGATGACTAATGCTGCAGCACCGTCACTAATTTTTGATGCATTCGCGGCAGTAATAGTCCCTTCCTTTGAAAACGCCGGCTTCAGGTGCGGGATCTTACTGAAATCCGTATGGGTCGGGTCTTCATCTTCCATCAAGGTAAAAAACTCACCCTTCGGCCTCGGTACGCTGACGCCGAAAATCTCATTGGCAAACCGGCCGGTGCGTTGTGATTCTTGTGCCCGTTTGTAACTCAGAATTGCCCACTCATCCTGCGCTTCGCGTGGCACGCCGCATTCACGGGCACAAACTTCCGCGGCATTGCCCATGAGAAAGTTGCTGTAGACATCAAGCAACCCGTCTTTCAGCATGGAGTCAACAATCTCTGCATTCCCCATCTTGTATCCGCCACGTGCTTTTTCAAGAAGATACGGCGCATTGGTCATGCTTTCCATCCCGCCAGCAACAACAGTCTCTGCGTCATCCAGCATGATTGCCTGTGCTCCCAGCATTACAGCCTTCAAACCGGAGCCGCACACCTTGTTCACGGTCGTACATTGAACCGATGTAGGAAGGCCGGCTCGAATAGCCGCCTGCCTCGCAGGAGCCTGGCCGACACCCGCAGAGAGTACATTGCCCATAATGACTTCATCAACACTCTCTTTCGTGATCCCTGCCCGTTGTATTGCCTCGTCAACAGCAAATGCGCCCAGCTTCGTTGCAGGATGTGCCGAAAGCGATCCACGAAAAGCGCCAATCGGAGTCCGGCAAGCGCTGACAATCACCACTTCATTCATATTTCACCACGCTCATATTCAGTTAAATTCAGCCCGCACATCGCGGGCTAACTGTTCATTGATCTTAAAAATTCCTTGTTGGATTTGGTGCCACGCATCTTCTCCATGACAAACTCCATGGCATCCACCGTGTTAAACTCGGAAAGGAGCTTCCTGAGAACCCAAATCCTGTTCAGGTCATCGGACTCGATCAGCAATTCCTCTTTCCTTGTTCCGGAACGATTGACGTCAATAGCCGGGAAGATTCTGCGATCGCTCAGTTTACGGTCAAGCACGATTTCCATGTTGCCTGTTCCCTTGAACT
>CAZWIN010000321.1:0-2219 GCA_964633855.1 uncultured Chitinophagales bacterium | reverse complement strand
CTCTTCAAAAATCACTTCGTCCATTCGGCTGCCGGTTTCAATCAATGCCGATGCAACAATCGTGAGGCTTCCGCCTTCCTCAATATTTCTCGCTGCCCCGAAGAAGCGCTTGGGCTTGTGCAACGCATTCGCATCCACACCGCCGGATAAGATCTTGCCCGAATGTGGAACAACAGTGTTATGCGCACGCGCCAAACGCGTAATGCTATCGAGCAAGACCACAACGTCGCGTTTCGCCTCGACAAGCCGCTTTGCCTTTTCCAGTACCATATCCGCTACCTGAACGTGTCGCTCGGGTGGTTCGTCGAATGTAGAACTGACCACTTCTGCGTTCACAGAACGCTCCATATCCGTCACTTCCTCCGGACGCTCATCAATGAGAAGAACAATGAGTTTTACTTCGGGATGGTTTCTTGAAATACTGTTGGCAATTTTCTGGAGGAGGATGGTCTTTCCGGCTTTCGGGGGAGAAACAATCATACCGCGCTGCCCCTTGCCGATGGGAGTCAAAAGATCCATGATGCGCATCGAATACTCGCCCGGAGCTGTTTCCAGTCTCAAGGGCGCCGTCGGGTAAAGCGGTGTCAGGTTATCAAACAGCACCCGCTCCCTGATGGAATCGGGATTCTCGTCATTCACAGCCTCGACTCTGAGCAAGGCAAAGAATCGTTCGCCTTCCTTCGGCGGCCTTACCTGTCCGCTTACCGTGTCACCCGTGCGAAGATTGAATTTCTTGATTTGGGACGGGGAGACGTAAATATCATCGGGCGAGGGGAGATAATTGTAATCAACGGAACGCAGGAAGCCGTATCCATCGGGAAGCACCTCCAGCACACCTTTGCTGAATGTCAGTCCGCCCTGTTCGGTTTGGGCCTCGAGAATCTTGAAGATGAGTTCCTGCTTTCGAAGGTCGCTGTAGCCGATAATATTCAGCTCCTTCGCTATCTGGTTAAGCTCGGCAATTTTTTTGGACTTGAGTTCTGTTATGTCCATCGCCATGGATGAAAACCTTTCAGCAGTTGAAATTGAGCGGTGCTACACGCCCCAATGACCGCATAAATTTCTTAATTGTTGACAATTGGATAGAGAACGATTGAAGATTGGTTGGTCAGATGAGTTAGTAACAGGTGGTGACCCGGGATGAAACAATTCCTCTTTAGTCTGATTAGACTACTGTGAATATAAATCAAACTCTCCTTTTTGTCAAGAACTACTTGAGATACTGCATCGCTTCCCCAACAACATAATGAGACCCCGTAACAACCACAGTCCCTCCCTTTCCAGCATGCCTGCCAGCCAAAACCAAGCCCCTTTTAACACTTCCGCCAATATAAACCTGCAACCCTGCACGAGTTGCCGTCCGTGAAAGCCTTGCCTGGGAAAGCGCCCGTGTTGTCCTGGGTTGGACCAAAATGATCCGGTCAACCAATGATGCCAGACCCGCGAGCATTTCATCATAATCCTTATCAGCCATAACCCCGAAAACCACAATACGGTTCCTTGATGACTGACGCCTCAACGTGGAGACAAGCTTCCTGATCCCATCCGGATTATGGGCAACATCAAAGATATACTGGCTTCCCTTCTTCAGTGTTTCAAAACGTCCGTGCAAATTTGTGTTTTTTGCTACACGGCTTAGTCCTCTCACAACACTCTGTGAGTTAAGCCGGGAGAAACCAGCCTTCCTGTTCCTGAGAACCAACTCCACAGCTGCAATTGCAGTTTCCGCATTATGGATCTGGTGAATGCCCGGCAACCCCGGCCTGGCATTTTCAACCTGAAGATGCCTGCTTGCCATTGAAATCCGGAATGCCGCTCCTGACTCCTTCACATTCTTCAGACTTACAATCTCATGATTTGTGTAGAAGGGAGAGCGCTTTCTCAATGCAACGCGGCCGATAGTATCGAGCACTTTTAGCTGATGAGCCCCGGTTATACAAGGAGCATCCGCCTTGATGATACCTGCCTTCTCTCGCGCAATTGCCTGAAGCGTGTTGCCGAGGTACTCTGTGTGATCATAAGAAACATTCGTGATAATGCTTACAAGCGGATGAACCACGTTCGTCGAATCCAGCCTGCCGCCTAAGCCCGCTTCAAGGATTGCAATCTCCACCCCTTCGTCTGCAAAATACATGAAGGCCATACATGTTGTCGCCTCGAAGAATGTTGCCTTTACTTTTTCTATGGCAGGCTTGAGCAATTCGGTATAACGGGAAATC
>CAZWIN010000320.1:0-3605 GCA_964633855.1 uncultured Chitinophagales bacterium | reverse complement strand
GCAGCAATGGTACGGCAGCTTTTCCTGAAAGCGCAGGACTACAAAGCCAAACTCGATGCTGCAAATGGCAATCCGGAAAAAATGCCGAAGCGCGATCTGGAGATGGAAGCGCTTGTTCAGGTGCTTGAAGGAAAACGTATCGTGCAGCATCATACCCACCGGGCTGATGATGTTCTGACCGTGCTTCGTATTGCAAAAGAGTTTGGCTACCGTGTTGTTCTGCATCATGTGAGCGAAGCGTGGAAGGTGGCAAAGGAAATTGCTGACGCAAAAGTTCCTTGTTCTATTATCATGATTGATTCCCCGGGCGGCAAACTTGAAGCGGTTGATATGAAATATGAAACAGGTGCAATTCTCGAGAAAGCCGGGGTTACGGTCGCATACCATACGGACGATGCTGTTACTGATTCACGACTCTTTATCCGCTCGGCGGCATTCGGAGTTCGCGGTGGAATGTCCAAACAAAAGGCGCTCGAAGCAGTCACGCTTTCAGGGGCAAAAATGCTTGACCTTGACGGACGCATTGGCTCGTTGAAGGCAGGGAAGGATGCTGATTTCGCGATTCTCTCCGGCGACCCCTTGAGCGCGTACACACACATCGAGCAAACATGGGTTGAGGGAAATAAAGTGTGGGATCGTTCCGATCCTGAAGACAGGAAATACGCAGTCGGAGGTTATGGCGTGTTTCGCGATACAGGAGAGTATGACTTGTGTGAAGGAGGCGGAGATGAATAAGAGGAACTTCTTCTCTGTTCCGTTCAATTGGGTTGTACTTTTGGCTCTATCACTTGTTGGGTCTGTGTGTTCCTTTGCGCAGATTGCCATCAAAGGTGAAACTGTGTACACCATGTCCGGTACGGCGATCAGGGATGGAGTAGTGCTTGTACGTGGACAAAAAGTTGAACGTGTCGGCCCGGCATCGCAGGTGGTTATCCCTGCGAATTACCGTGTGATGAATGCAAAAGCCGTTACCCCGGGTTTTGTGGATGCCCATTCCGTTGTCGGGCTGTCGGGAATTTTCAACTACTCGCATGACCAGAGCCAGCTCGAAAAATCGGATCCTATGCAGCCGGAGTTGCGCGCTATTGATGCCTATAATCCGCGTGACCCGCTTGTTGAGTGGGTGCGTAATCTGGGTATCACCACTCTCCATACCGGCCATGCGCCGGGAGCCCTTGCCAGTGGAACAACAATCGTCGTGAAAACGGTCGGTGGTACGGTAAACGAAGCACTCATGGATTCTGTCGGCATGGTGGCTTTTACGCTTGGCGAATCCGTGGGGGCTAATTTCAAGACTCCGGGCACACGTGCAAAGGCTGTCGCAATGATGCGCACGGATTTTCTCAAAGCGAAAGAATATCTCAGGAACAAAAAGCAGAAGGATCCGGAGAAGCGTCCCGGGCCGGATCTGAAACTGGACATGCTCGCGCGGGTTCTCAATGGCGAAGTCAAAGCCCTTGTAACAGCCAACGCGGCAACCGAGATTATCACCGCGCTCCGCCTTCAGAAGGAATTCGGTTTCAAGATGGTACTTGACGGCGCTGCCGAATGCTACCTGGTATTGGACGAGATCAAGAAATCCGGTGTGCCCGTTATTCTTCACCCTTCAATGGCACGTCCGGGTGGAGACACGAGGAACGTCTCGTTTGAAACCGCCGCAAAGTTGAAGGAGAAGGACATTCTGTTCGCACTGCAAAGTGGCTACGAAAGTTATGTTCCGAAGACTCGTATTGTGTTGTATGAAGCGGCTGTGGCAGCGGCGAACGGGCTTCCTTTTGATGATGCCCTCGCATCTATTACCATAAACGCGGCGCGGATCACCGGTGTGGATGCACGTGTCGGCTCTCTTGAAGCCGGCAAGGATGCTGACATTGTGCTGCTTGATGGTGATCCGTTCGAATACACCACGCACGTATGCGGGGTGGTTGTGAATGGTACAGTCATGAACCAGACTTGTAAGTGAAGCGTTCCCGGAATAAAAACACAAAAGCAACCGGCAAACAGCGTTCGCAGAAGAGTTTGATACTTGTTGCTCTTTCTCTTGCCGTGCTCTTTATCGGATATCTCATCATGCAGCTGCTGAAAGACACAACCACCCAGCGGAATATACCGGATGTTTCCGCTCAACCGGCACAAACAGCACAGGAGCAGGCGAAAAAGAGGGGTGAGGTGAAATTCCTAAACAGTAAAGGAATGCTCAAGGCGACGGTGAATGTCGAGATTGCCGACAATGAGCAAAGCCGTGCACTGGGTTTAATGTACAGGCCGACGATGGGGAGGACGTATGGGATGCTGTTCGTGTTTGACAGCGCGGGTGTACAATCGTTTTGGATGAAGAACACCATCCTTTCACTTGACATGATTTTCGTCAGTGCAGAAGGAAGAATCGTCACCATTCACAAAAACACAACTCCTTACTCCGACCGTACGTATGTTTCTGCAGCTCCTTCCCTGTATGTCGTCGAGGTGAACGCCGGGTTCTCCGATGAACATCAACTCAAGGAGGGGGATACGATGGAATGGAGAAAGTTTTGAAGCTAAGACAGCACTGAATACACAAAAACATGGAATACAACAATGAAACGTCTGCAGAGTTTGGTGGTATGTACACTGCTTCTGGCAATCGGATACGCCGATGCGTCCATTCCTCCGGTGGCAAAGAAGATTGCAAAGGTTGACACGCTCTTTGGTGATGTCCGGGTTGACAATTATTATTGGCTGAGGGAAAAAACAAATCCCGAGGTGATCTCCTACATCGAATCCGAAAATTCGTATCAGGCGGAAGTGATGAAGCCGACGGAAAAGCTGCAGGAGACAATCTACAACGAAATCATCGGCCGCATCAAGCAGACGGATTTGAGCGTTCCTTACAAATACGGCGCGTATTGGTATTACAGTCGCACCGAGGAAGGCAAGCAGTACAAAATGTATTGCCGCAAAAAGGAAACCATGGATGCAGCAGAAGAGGTTACTCTCGACATGAACAAGCTCGCAGAGGGAAGACAATTTCTGGGCCTTGGCGCGTATGCCATTTCGGACAACGGGAATCTGCTTGCATACTCGCTTGACACCACCGGATTCAGGCAGTACCGTTTGTATATCCGCGATCTGTTGACAGGGAAAGACCTTGCCGATGATGTCGGCCGTCCGGTGGATGGCATCGAGTGGGCGGCTGATAACGCGACATTGGTCTATGTTGTCGAAGACAGCGCCAAGCGCTCGTATCAGGCTCACCGTCATGTTCTCGGCGGCAAGTCGGATGAACTTCTGTATGAGGAGAAGGATGGAATTTACAACCTTGGTATCTACCGGTCATCAGACCGGAAAGTGCTGTTTGTGTATTCCGGAAGTTTTGAGACAAGCGAATTCCGGTACCTCATGACCGACAAACCTGCCGGCAGCCTGCAGATGATGTATCCGCGGGAGGAAGGGCATGAATACTATGCCGACCTCAGGGACGGCATGCTCTACATCAGCACCGGCAATCCATCGCCGGACCTCGACGGCTCGGTGCGCCCGGGCGACAACCTGTGGAGCGAGTCGATCGTCGCCCTTGATGTGGCCACCGGCAAGTTCAAGTGGGGGTACCAGATGATCCCGCACGA
>CAZWIN010000319.1:0-3618 GCA_964633855.1 uncultured Chitinophagales bacterium | reverse complement strand
ATCTCCGGCACATTGTCTTCCCGGATTTGCGACTCGGGCTTCTGCATGGACGGCTGGAGAGTAGCGAGAAGGACGCCATCATGAGGTCGTTCAAGGAAGGTAACCTTGATATCCTCGTGGCTACCACAGTCATAGAGGTTGGGATTGACGTTCCCAATGCCTCGGTAATGGTCATTGAGAACGCCGAGCGGTTCGGCCTTGCTCAACTTCACCAGCTTAGGGGAAGAGTCGGGCGTGGTGCCGAGCAGTCGCACTGCATTTTGATAGCTGAATCATGGGTGGTCGCAAAGGCAAAGAGGCGCGTTGGGATGAACCCTTCGGAGAATCCCGTATCCCCTGAACATGTTGCCGAACAACGACTTGCGACGATGGCGTCAACAACCGATGGCTTTAAGATTGCCGAGGTTGACCTGGTGCTGCGTGGGCCGGGCGACTTCTTTGGAACCCGGCAAAGCGGATTGCCTGAGTTCCGTGTTGCTAACATCCTGACTGATACACGAGTCCTTGAAGCAGCACGGAAGGATGCGTTTGAAATCATCGAAAGCGACCCGGCACTCTCACACCCCGATCATCGCGTCCTCCTTGATCATCTCCGGACATACTTTCACGACTCCCTCTCCTTGCTTCAGGTCGGTTGAGGTGATGTCGACCCGCTAGTCATCGCTCTTCACTTGTCAACCAGATCAACAACCTCTCTGAACACTCCGTCATCACTGACACCACACGAAGATTTTATTGCTCCAAATGCATTTTTTTCTTGACACGCAATTCAAAAAGATTATATTAGCACACAGTCAAAACATTTGTACAACGTCATGGAGAATTTCTGAGTAGTACATCATCAAAGTTTCCGGACACAATCGCACTTGTGTACAATCTGAAACCGGAAGCATCACCTCAATCATCTCTCACTGCCGGCCAAGTTAAGAATCCTACCTCACCCGACTCGCAAGCATCTTCAGGCCACAGCATCATGGGAATATCCAGCACCGCAGCCGATGGCACACCACGGGTGAATGACATGTACGCGGAATGGGATTCCATGGATACTGTCAACGCAGTGAAAACCGCTCTTGAAGAGCGTTATGCCGTGGAATTGATTGAGGCGAATGAACAAGCATACCAGAAATTACTCCAGATCCGGCCCGACATTGTCTTTAATATTGCCGAAGGACTGCACGGCTCTTCCCGTGAAGCACAGATTCCCGCAATCCTGGAAATGCTTCATATCCCGTATCTTGGTTCCGATCCGCTCACACTCGGTATTTGTCTTGACAAATCCCGCGCGAAGGAGATACTCTCTTACCACGGCGTTCCAACGGCGCCCTTTGCGGTCGTTCACTCAATGGAGGAATTTGAAGATACGCGCGTCAAGTTTCCGGCAATGGTGAAACCGTTGCACGAGGGATCAAGCAAGGGTATCTACAACTCCTGTGTCGTCCGTACGATTGAGGACTTGGAACGCGAAGTAAGGACAATCCTTGCGACATACCACGAACCCGCATTAATTGAAGAATTTCTTCCCGGAAGGGAATTTACCGTTGCGGTGCTGGGAAACGGGGAGGATGTCCGCGTCCTCCCTATTATAGAGATCAAGTTTGACTCTCTTCCGGCGGGAATGAACCCGATTTATTCGTATGAGGCAAAGTGGATACTGGATACAGCCAGCAACCCGCTGGATATGTATGACTGTCCCGCCGACATTGACTCCTCTCTCCAAATGGAAATTGAAGGTATCTGCAGAGATGCCTATAGGGTATTGAACTGCCGTGACTGGGCACGCATTGATGTGCGCCTTGACAGTCACGGACGACCGAACGTCATGGAAATCAACCCGCTCCCGGGCATTCTGCCGAATCCGGATGATCATTCCGGCTTCCCGATGGCTGCCCGTGTAGCAGGTCTCTCATACAGCGAACTCATTAATACAGCGCTCGACCATGCAATGACTCGGCGCGGTGTTCCTGTAAAGGCGTTTGCAGCAACTGTTGTCTGACAACCAGTACGGTTGCAACCCATAATCATCCAGCGAGGCAGCATGCCTAAAAAGCTACGGATTGCCATTCTCTATAATGAACCTGTAACGGCCACGGCAACTGTACGAAAGTACATCGGCGAAAACGGCAAGCTCCATGAAGGCCCCGCCGCTTCCTCCCGCAAGAACGGCAAGGCGGTTATCGATCAACCCTCTGTTGACCTTTCGGAAGTGGGCGTACTTGAAGAGATGGAAGACATCAAGAGTGCCCTCGACACCATTGGATACAAGGCAAGTATCTTTAATGTTGACGGGAATGTGTACCGCCTGATTGATCACCTGCGTGAAGAAAAACCGGACCTCATTTTCAACCTGGTGGAATGTGTGGAGAATGAATCCATCCAGGAAATGAACGTTGCCGGCCTGTACGAACTGATGAAGATCCCCTACACCGGCGCCAACCCGATGACTTTGGGAACCGCCCTGAACAAAGCCCGCGTCAAGGAAATCCTTACATATCACGGTATTCCCACACCGAAGTTCCAACTCGTCCGGGCAACGGAGAAGCTTGTCCCACGTGAGGATATGCATTATCCCATGATCGTTAAACCCTCACGCGAGGATGCAAGCGTCGGTATCGCCGATGCCTCCGTGGTATACTCGCTTCCCGATCTACGTAAGCGGGTTAGGTATATCCATCAGGAATTCGACCAGGCGGCCCTTGTTGAGGAGTATATTGACGGGCGTGAGCTGAACGTTGCCGTTCTTGGCCACAAGAAACCGGCGGTTCTTCCCATTTCCGAGATCGACTTCTCCGGCCTCACCGATGACATGCATCGAATTGTAAGCTACGAGGCCAAATGGATGCACGGCACAGTGGCATACGAAGGGACAAAAGGCGTCTGCCCTGCTGACCTTCCTCCTGCGCTGGAAGCGAAGCTGAAGGATATTGCACTCCGCTGCTACCAGCTTATCGGATGCAGGGACTATGCCCGTGTGGATTTCAGGCTTACTGCAAATAATAAGCCGTATGTATTGGAAGTCAACCCGAATCCGGATATTTCTGATGATGCGGGTTTCGCGCGCTCGGCAAGAGCGTACGGGTTGAGCTTTCCGCAGGTGGTCGGCAGAATCGTTGAATCTGCACTCGAGCGATGTCACTGACCGAAATCTATCCCCCAGCCCTCCGGATGAGTAAACCGGGAACAGCAGTCGCAATCCGCACGCTGATGCGCGATGACCGCGAACCTCTGCATTCGCTTCTCGTCGAAACCGATGTATTTACGGATGACGAGGTTGGTATCGCCCTTGAGCTGATTGATACCGTACTCAACAATCCCGGACAAAAGGACTACATCATTTACTGCTGTGAAGCGAATGGCAAGGTAGCGGGTTACTATTGTATAGGACCTACTCCCGCAACCCGCGGGACATTCGACCTGTACTGGATTGCAGTACAACCCGCAGCGCAGGGATTGGGCATTGGTGGCATGTTGAACAAACACGCCGAAGGCATTGTACATTCCATGGGCGGGAGATTGCTGATTGCCGAAACCTCCTCCCAGCCCAAGTATCATAAGACACGGCGTTTTTACTTAACTCACGGCTACTCCGAACTGGCACGCATAAAGGAATACTACCGG
>CAZWIN010000318.1:0-3623 GCA_964633855.1 uncultured Chitinophagales bacterium | reverse complement strand
GCGTTATCTTATTGTGAAAGAACATGATACGCTTCGCTTTCCAGAGGGGACTGCCTGCGCTGAAATCATCAAGGCGGGAGAAGTGGGTGGGACATCTGCAGCGAAAATTTTCAAGGGAATTGGCCTCGGCGCATTGTGGAAGGGAATGCCGACGCTTTTCGGTTTTTGGAAACCATCCGTCGGACGCGATATTGGTTTTTATCCCGGATCTTCAGTCGGAATGGATGTCGCACCTGAACTTATGGGAGTTGGATATATCATCGGCTGGCAAACATCACTTATTATGGTTGGTGGTGGATTGATGGCGTCGTTCATTATTTCCCCGATTATTGCATTCGTTGGAAAGGTTGCCACAACAGCAATTTATCCCGGTACTGTGCCGATTAACGAAATGAGCACATACGAGATCTGGAAATACTATATCAAATATATGGGTGCTGGCGCGGTTGCAACGGGTGGGATCGTAGGATTGTTCCGGGCCGGGCCGGCAATCTGGGACTCACTCAGAGCTTCTGTGAAACAACTCGTCGGTGAGCGTTCAGGTCAAAAGGGTGGAGTGATTGAGCGGACTGAACGGGATACACCCATCACTATAGTTGGAATTGGATGCCTCGCTCTTGTCATTTTTATATGGTTGGTTCCGACATTTCGCGTCAACGCACTTGGCGCCCTGCTTATTGTTGTGTTCGGGTTTCTCTTCTCGGTTGTTTCCGCACGTATTACGGGAATCGTCGGGTCTTCTTCAAGTCCGTTATCCGGCATGACCATCGCGGTTCTTATGGGCACCTGTCTGATTTTTCTTGCTGTCGGTTGGAGCGGCCAGGACTACACATATCTTGCGCTTGTCATCGGGGCTACCGTGTGCATCGCCATCAGTAACGCCGGGACAACAGCGCAGGATTTGAAAACAGGGCACTTGCTTGGTGCAACACCTTCATCGCAGCAACTGGCAATCCTGATTGGCGTGGTAACATCCGCGGCAGTTGTCGGGGTGACCATGTTATTGCTCAATGAAAGCCAGGCAAAGGAAATCGCATTGCAGCAGCAATTCTCTCCTCCCGCTGCGATGATGCAGCGTGCCGAGGAAATGGAAGGGCGTGATGGCAAAACATATCTTCTGGTAAAGGTAGTTGGACAGGAAGGAATCGAACCGGGGAATTACCTGGTTGACCCTGCGACTCAACGTGCAGTATACAAACGCGAGGATGGCATCGGCGGGCGTGAGCTCGCAGCGCCGCAATCCAATCTGATGGCTGTTCTCATAAGTGGTTTGCTGGAACAGAAACTCCCTTGGGGACTCATTATGATCGGTGCAAGTATAGCCCTATTTATGGAGTTGATTGGATTTCATTCTCTCACATTTGCGGTGGGTTTCTATCTTCCGCTTTCTTCCACCTTTCCTATTTTTGTCGGAGGGCTTGTCCGTAAAATTGCAGACAAAAAATACAAACGGGCACCTGATTCTGCCGAGGAAAGTGAAGGTACGTTGCTTTCTTCGGGGCTTATTGCCGGTGGCGCGCTGCTTGGCGTGTTAGGTGCTTTCTTGAATTTCATCCCGGGTTTTGTTGATGAAGAAACCGGCCTTCCTCTTCCCATTGCTTTCGGGTACAAGTATGTGCATGTGTTGTGGGAGAGTGATATTGTCGCAGCTGCGGTCTTTGCTGTTCTTGGATATCTTCTCTTCAAGGGAGCTGCGGACAGAAAGCAGGCATAACAATGGATGAACTGCTTGGTCAACGTCCTGTCGGTAGGTATGGTTTTGAGCAGCTAAGTGACAGCCGCATTTGTATCGTCATTCCAAGGTTTCCGGATAACTTTTTCGGCAGACAGATTGCGAAGCTGGCAGTTCAGACAGACGATAGACTTGATCTTGATGATATAGGGTCGCTCGTCTATCCTTTATGCGATGGTGAACATACTGTTGCCGAGATAGCCAATCTATTGAAAGAGCGTTTTGGAGAAAAGGTTGAGCCGCTTGAAGGCAGGCTTTCGCTTTTCATGAGGGAAATGTTCAAACGCAGTCTTATCACATTTGCGTCCGATGGCAAAGCGCGCTCATAAGAAGCACTTCACTCTGGACGAGGCCCGCCGTGAATTGACGGCTGTACATGCTCTTGCGTTAAAAATGATGGAGTTGAAACAGCAACTTTCTGCGCGGGGTTGGGATGTGTACCGTCACCAGTATTTTGGAGGAATGGGCCCGAACGGGTCTGGTGCCTTCCCGCCTGAGCTGGAAACGCTTGTGGAAATTGTCAAGAGCTTTGAACAACGCGGCATTATGGTGAAAGGATTGGAAGAAGGGCTGATAGATTTTCCCCACATCCGCTCAAATGGCGAAGAAGTCTATCTTTGTTGGAAGGTCGGCGAGGATGATATTGAGTACTGGCATACAATAGAAGAAGGATTTGCAGGACGGCGGAGTATTGAGGAGCTATAGACGCGCCGTTCTACCGGGTTGGATTCTGGTCTTTTGATTCGCTGATATTTTCGGCGGTGCAGGTTAAACCTCGTTTCACATACACAGTCAAATATCTATACCCCCGGAAGAAACCAATTGCATTGAATCTGTGTTCTCATTGCAGCGGGTTGCGCATCGCATATGAATCTTTGTATAAGGAATGTTTCTGATGAAAAGAGTTAGGCCGCTCTGGTGGATTATCGGTTCTGTGGCACTCCTTGCCGCAGTCGGTTTTGTCTGGTTAAACAAGGCAAGTGCCGACAAAGTTACCTATCGCTTTGATAAGGTGGATCGCGGCAATATCGTTGTCAGCATCAGCGCTACAGGCACGCTGAATGCCGTGACGACCGTGCAGGTTGGTTCACAGGTATCCGGTACTATTGCCAAACTCTACGCGGATTTTAATTCTGTGGTCAAGGAAGGCCAGCTTCTTGCCCAGCTTGACCCCACGTTTTTGCAGGCGAGTGTGAATGAACAGCGGGCGAACAGGGATAGGGCAACTGCTCAGGTGCACGAGGCACAGCGGAATTTCGACCGCACGACTGACCTCTTCGGCAAATCGCTTGTGTCGCAGGCAGATATGGATGCTGCAACAACAACACTCGAGTCAGCAAAAGCAAGCATGATGCAGGCAGAGGCGGCCTTGGAGCGGGCTCAGGTGAATCTTCGCTACGCAACAATCCGTGCCCCAATCGGCGGCGTGGTTATTTCCAGAAGTGTTGATGTGGGCCAAACTGTGGCTGCAAGCCTTCAGGCGCCCACACTCTTTACCATTGCAAATGACCTGCGTAAGATGCAGGTGCAGGCAAGCGTGGACGAGGCCGACATCGGTAATGTGAAGGCCGGACAAAACGTCACCTTCAGAGTTGATGCATTTGCCGAGGAGGAATTCAAAGGAGTTGTCAGCCAAATCCGCCTGGCTCCCACAATCACACAAAACGTGGTGACGTATACCGTTATTGTTGATGTAGATAATCCCCAGCAGAAACTGATGCCTGGCATGACTGCAACAATGACCATTGAGGTGGAACGAAGGGATGATGTGTTGCGGGTTCCTCTTCTCGCAGTGCGGTTTACTCCGTCGGATGAAGAGCTTGAAAAATTGCGCGCCGAGAGCGTTCAAAAACCCGATTCTTCAAAGACGGGAAATGATTCACCATCAGGA
>CAZWIN010000317.1:0-3639 GCA_964633855.1 uncultured Chitinophagales bacterium | reverse complement strand
GATTCCATTGGAAGTAGGCATGAGAAGTTTCGGGTGATTGAGGTGGTATTGGAATCTCGATCGCCATCTTTGGAGTCGAATGAGACGCGGTATCCGAAAGGATCCACTCCTCAGGCTTTCGAGTGATTTCCTGCCTTTCATCATTCAGGAGGCGGTTGATATCCGGAGCGTTTTGTGGCCATACATAATGAGTCCAAGAAAGAACTAAGAGCAATAGGAAAGAAAAACGGCTTGTTTTCATGAGTCAATCTCCTATGATGATGAGAAGTCATTCCCGCATCCCGGTCACAACTGTACCTGTAGTGCTTACAATCATGATCATTCTACCTCGTACTGCAACTGATTGATACACACCTTGTGGAATGGACAATTCCGGGTAAGTCATCCATGATACTCCGTTGAAGTGTGCAGCAATACCGAAATCTCCAACAACGAATATGTTATTTGGTGCATCTCCCCGAATGCGATCGGTATAGATCAGTGGAATTGAAGTAATCTCTCGCCACGACGATCCGCCGCGATATTCAAATACTCCTCCGCCAGCTGTGTAGACTCGAGAAGCAGCATCAAACCAAACGGAATGTATTCTCCGATCCTGCATCGGCCACGGAAGCGAATCGACAATTCCGTCTGAATGTATTCGGAGAAGCTTCTTTTCCCCCAGACTGAACTTGTTGGAGGCCGCTACAAGCACGACATTATCGCCCACCGACCGGTTACTGCCACCCCATACATCATTCAATTCTACTGTTGTTCCACTCTCAATGCGTAGCCACGCGGTGCCGTCATACCTGACGATGGTTCCACCTCCTCCCACTAAGTAGACATCATTGGGTGCAAAGCCACAGATTCTATTGATTGCACCGGACAGTAAGGAGTTCATCCGGCAATCAATTGTCGAGTTCGAGCCATCATATCTGAATACGGCTCCCCCATCCGTGAAGAGGATGTTGGATGAAGAAAAGGTCCAGACAGCTCTTAGCGGTGGATAGTCCACACCGCCGCTACATGGGCCTGTTGACCGTATTCTCAATAGCTGCCAAGATGTTCCGTTCCAACGCGCCATATTGTACGCCGATGGATCGTCAGCCAAATAAATCTCCCCCACTGCGTAAGCCAACGTATCGTTAATCAGCGCTACGTCATACAGCGCGCTACCACTGCCGTCACCGAGAAGAACCGTCTGCCATGTGAAGTTGTGGCTTGTCGTATCCAGAGTGGTGATTTGCGTAGTGGCTCTCTCAGTTCCCAATCCGGTAGAGCGAAGCAGGGTATAGTTATATAGCCGGTTTGGCAATAGCCCTTCATCCACAATGAGAGTTTCTGAGGCGGTTATCGTAGAATGAAATATTGTTATTGAATCCCGTTGAATCCGAACAGTGCGTTGGGGAACGCCGGCAAGTATCTTTACCTCAAGCCATGCTTCAGTGCACGAGGCATCAACCGCCGCAAACTGCACGGAGGGTTCGCCCCCAGCGGGAGGTTCAGAGGTATCACACGCAACCACAAAGAGCAGAAACGAAATCGCAATGTAGCGCTTCATAGGAATGCCTTGTTTTATCAAGAAAGTATTGCAGGAAAGCTAAAGAACAGGTGGGTAAGAAGCTAACTACGAATTGCTGAAATCAAACTCGGATCGGGCTTTTTGCAATACGTGCATCGAGAAATCATCTATTTCGTCAGCAATATTTACGCCAACGGCTGTTTGGTGTTATCGTCTGATATTCACAATAGCTAGCCACCTCTTTCCCGTAAAGAGGAACTGGTTTGCACATGTAAGAAGTTGTACACTTTCTCAACACTCGTTTGCCCCGCATGAACTTACTTTCTCTCGCTCATGTACTCACCAATAATCGTATGGTACACTGTTTTCCCCTGTCTCTTCGCCTCCAGTTCAAACGGCGCGCGTAATTGCGGGTCGGCTATCGTCTTCTTCGCCTGCTTCACCGCCGCCCTGAACCGCTCCACGGATTCCTTCTGTGCCGCACTCAGCTCTCTCCTGCTGAAATCCGGTCGCCGGGAGATGTACACTCTATTACCTAATTTCTTGAAGACCACATTCCCTAATCTCCCATTAATCGCATCAAGAATCCTGTTTAACTCCACGTTTGCCATAACTCACTCCTCCCGTGTATGTTCCTCGTTCCTACGGAGCTTCTCCGTTCCTGCTCCGTTGCTTCTCCGTTGCTCGTCCGTTGTAGGTACTTAATACCTTCGGGCTACCTAACCCTGAGCGAAGCGAAGGGTCTGAAAAACATACGTTGTGCCATTGGAGATACTTCTTGGTTTATGGCGATTTTTGGGCAATTCTGGCAATGCCGTGTATTCCGGAGACTACAACTCAGTCGCTGACTGTCTCGGAGAAAAGACACATCTGCCTCTGGTGGAAATATGTAATGAAAGGGTGTAAAAGGAGAGAAAGCCGGGGGAATTGGTCAGGTTCCGCCGGCTTTCTTCATCGGAGAGATGTTGTAGATGTTGCTGGTCAGGAGATGATACTCACCTGCAACGAAAATGTTTCAGTGTACGGGAAAAATTAACGGAACGGTCCGATAGAAAAGGCGAGCTTCTACAACCTCAAGGGGCTTAATGAAAACCAATTTCGATGGTCATTGCGAGGAGTGTAACGACGAAGCAATCTCCATTGAGAGGACCGATCCCTGGGTAGGGATTGCTTCGCCTCAAAGAGCGAGGCTCGCAATGACAACAGGACGGACAAGAGTACTTTCAGCGGTTTGCCGTCACGGCCTCCGGTAACTAACCAGGCGCCGCGACAGAACAACACAGCCTAATCAACCAGCTTCAGGCCGTATCTTTTAATCTTAAGGTAGAGTGTCTTCTTGCTGATGCCGAGCGCATCCGAAGTTTTGGTGCGGCTGTAGCCGAATTGCCGGAGAACACGCTCAATGTGGATTTTCTCAACGTCGTCAAGCGAGAGCGTCCCGTTCTCGGCAACCGGAACCGAAAGCGATGCTGGCTGAGGCCTGTCCGGGCGGTGGAAGTACATCGCAAGGTCGGTATCTTCAATGTAGTCACTGTTTGAGAGGAGAACAGCGCCTTCAAGCACGTGTTCAAGTTCGCGCACATTACCCGGCCAGTCGTATGAGGCGAGCAGGCTCAGCGCAGACGGGGAAAGTTTCTTTGGCTGTTTGGTTTTCGTTTTGCGGGCAAGGAAGAAGTCCGCAAGAACAGGTATATCTTCTTTCCGCTCTTTCAACGGAGGCATCCGCAATGCAACAACATTCAGCCTGTACAGCAGGTCTTCGCGGAATCTCCCTCCTTCTACTTCGGTCCGGAGATCCTTGTTGGTCGCACTGATCACACGCACATCCACCGAGAGCAGGTTCGTCCCGCCGACCCTGCGGAACTCACCCGTTTCAAGGAACCGCAAAAGCTTCGGCTGAATCGTCGGGCTGATATCCCCCACTTCATCGAGGAACAGCGTGCCGCCGTTCGCTACTTCCACCAATCCCTGCTTGGCATTATAGGCGTTGGTAAAGGCGCCCTTCTCGTGGCCAAACAGCTCGCTCTCAAGCAACGTATCCGGAATGGATGCACAGTTCACGGCTACAAACGGCCTCGTATTCCGCGGGCTGCGGCGGTGAATCAGGTTGGCAATCAACTCCTTACCGGTGCCGC
>CAZWIN010000316.1:0-3640 GCA_964633855.1 uncultured Chitinophagales bacterium | reverse complement strand
TTCCTTCGCGGAATCAGTTGCAGGGCAATTACCGAAGAAGAGGCAATGACGACAGGCCTTTCCATGGCAGAATTGCGGTCAAGGTCATTTGTGAAAATACTCGATGCGCGAAGGCCAAAGTAAATTGGGCAGCGAATGCTACTCCCCCGAAAGTGGTTCGAATCTGCCACAATATTGAATCTTGGATAATCCGGAGTTGTCAATGAAATCCCCGATTACTACTCATGTCTTGGATACGACGGGCGGAAAGCCCGCAGCGGGTATGTCCGTGAGATTAGAAGTCCGCGAATCCGAAGAAGTGTGGAAAGAGATCTCTGCTGCTGTCACCAATGCTGATGGCAGGGCGATGGATTTGCTTCCTGAATCTCACCGTCTCGCCGCCGGTCAGTACCGCCTGACGTTTGAAACCGGCAAATATTTTCGAGATCAGGGAACAGCAACCTTCTATCCTCAGGTTGTCGTAACTTTTGAAGTGAGGGATGTAGCTGCACATTATCATGTGCCGTTGCTGATAAGTCCTTTTGGATACTCAACCTACAGAGGCAGTTGAGCGAATTTCAGATTGCTAATTGTCGATTGCGGATTATCCAGAAGAGTTACGCTCAAGCGGGATAGAGACTCGAGAAGCCTTCCTTTGAACTGACTTGTGAACTTCTTACTTTACCTTTTAGACCTTGGACTTCAGCCTTTGAACCTCAGCCTAATATTTCGTTCAGGAGATATATCATGCCCGCAACAATGACAAGCCCGGCCCAAACAAAGCTCCCCGGTACCATCCCGACAAACGGTACCGTTCACCTGATGAATTATGTCGGCGGGAAATGGGTCGAATCGAAGGGAAAAGACTTCCTTTCTGTTACCAATCCGTCTCTCGGAACTGAGATCGGCCGTGTGCCGCTTTCCACTGCGGAAGATGTGGATGCCGCCGTACAATCTGCTGTCGCGGCCTTCCCCAAATGGTCGTCCATGCCTATTAAGGAGCGCGTGCAAGTGTTCTTCCGCTACAAAACGCTGATGGAAAAACATATGCAGGAACTTGCTGCTCTTGTAAGCGAAGAAAACGGCAAAGTCATGAGTGAGGCGATTGCGGAAATTGAAAAGTCCATTGAAGTGACCGAGTTTGCGTGCTCAATGCCGCAATTGATTTCCGGAGAAATTCTCGAGGTCAGTAAAGGAGTGGAATGCCGTATTGACCGCTATCCCGTCGGTGTGGTTGCCTGCATAACGCCGTTCAACTTCCCGAACATGGTTCCCAACTGGACCATCCCCAATGCCGTTGTATTGGGAAACACAATGGTGTTAAAACCATCGGAGCAGGTACCGTTGAGCTCACTGCGCATTGCTGAATTATTGAAGGAAGCGGGACTGCCTGACGGCGTCTTCAATATTGTTCACGGAGGACAGGCATCAGTAGAAGCGATTTGTGATCACCCGGGTATTGCAGCGGTAACGTTCGTCGGGTCAACAAAGGTGGCGCGGATTGTGTACACACGTGCGACCTCGCATCTCAAGCGTTCCCTCTGCCTTGGAGGAGCAAAGAATCACCTCATCGTTCTTCCCGACGCCAACGAGGAAATGGCCGCATCGAATATCGCTGCCTCCATGGCAGGGTGTGCGGGACAGCGTTGCATGGCGGCATCCGCGATGGTCGCTGTTGGCGCGGTTGATCATATTGTCAAACGCCTCTGTGACGAGGCAAGGAAAATCGTTCCGGGCAACAATCTCGGCCCGGTTATTTCTCCCCAGGCAAAGCAGCGCATCGAGCGATACATCACCGAAGCGGAACAAGCGGGCGCGAAAGTGTTGGTGGACGGCAGGAATTACAAGGTTACAGGCAGGGAAAATGGTTACTATGTCGGCCCGACGGTGATTGATTTCGTCCGTCCGGAGATGAGGATTGCGCAGGAAGAAGTCTTTGGGCCGGTGCTCGCCATTATGCGCACAGCAACCGTTGATGAAGCGCTCAAAATTGAAAACGCCAATCCGTACGGCAATGCTGCCTCCGTGTTCACCCAAAGCGGCGGCGCAGCCCGCTACGTTGCAGAGCGTGCAAGCGCAGGAATGATCGGCGTGAATATCGGTGTGCCGGTTCCGCGCGAGCCGTTTTCATTTGGCGGATGGAACGAATCCAAATTCGGCGCGGGAGATATTACCGGCAAGAGTTCCATTGAGTTTTTCACCAAACCGAAGAAGACAACGATCAAATGGAACGCCGAAGCGAAAGCGAATTGGATGAGCTAGGCGAGGGTAGAGCACTTTGGGAATAGTGGAGAGTTGGAATAATGGAGTGATGGAATGTTGCGGGATGGATACTACTCCCCGATGACAGTCTTCAGCTTTGCGTATCCTGAACGGCTCACCTGAAGCCGGGCTCCGTCTTTGAGTATCGCCACTCTGCTGTCTTTCGCATACAGCTCTATCTTTGCAAGTCGTTCAATGTTCAAGATGAATGAACGGTGGATACGGATAAACTGAGCCGGATCCATCTCGCCTTCAAACTCCGAGAGCGTTGTCTGTTTCAATAGTCTCCTCCCCTCGGTGTGCACGCACACATAATCGTCCTGGGCTTCGAGGTAGTCAACCTTTTCAGCGGGGATGATATGCACCTTGCTCCCATCCCTGACCAAAATCCTCCGGGCAGGTTGTTCCTTTGCTTTTGCATCCGTGATGATTTGTTTGAGCGGAATGTGTTGTGAACGCGAGGCCCTTTCCATTGCCCGGCCGATTGCCTCATCAAAGCGTTGCCGGCTGAACGGCTTCAAGAGATAATCCACGGCGTGAACATCAAATGCTTTGAGGGCATATTCGTCGTATGCAGTGGTGAAGATGACCGCGACAGGATGCTCAATCAGTTCGAGCACTTCAAACCCGTTCAGCTTCGGCATTTGAATGTCAAGAAAAAGAAGGTCGGGTTGTAGTTCGGTTACGGCTTTGACTGCTTCGAAACCATTCGAACATTCCGCGAGGATTTCGCATTGCCTGTGTCCGGCGATATATTCGCGGACAATTCCACGGGCAAGTTCTTCATCGTCAATGATGATGCACGTTGTCCGTTTCAGTTCAGAATGCGGCCCCGTCATTGTTCGTCCTGCAACGCGGGTAAGACAAGATCAACACGGAATGTATCGGGAGTCTTCCCGGTATCCATCCTCGCTTCCGATCCGTACAGCGCCTCAAGCCGTTGCTTCACATTCTGAGTGCCGATACCCGTGCCTGTTCGTGCTACATGGTCCGGGTCAACAGGGTTGGTAATTGTAATTTTCAACCTCTCTCCGTTCCTTCGCGCCTCAACGCCGACAATACCGCCATCAAGCAGATGGGCGATTCCGTGGTTGACGGCGTTTTCAACCAATGGCTGAAGAATAAGCGAAGGTACAATGCATGAAGCGCTCTCATGATCGGCAGAGATGTGTATTTGGAGCCTGTTGCCGAAGCGTACTTGCTCAATCCCAAGATACTCGCGGAGCAACGCCAGTTCCTCGGAGAGGGGGATGTGCTCTCGTTTCCCGGCCGCGAGTGTTTTCCGGAGATAATCAGCAAGTTGTAGAGACATCGTGCGCGCAGCGGCCGGGTCGGATGTTGTCAATGCGCTGATGGAATTCAGGCTGTTGAAAAGAAAATGCGGGTGAATCTGTGCGCG
>CAZWIN010000315.1:0-3640 GCA_964633855.1 uncultured Chitinophagales bacterium | reverse complement strand
CCCGACCGACCTTGTGTGGTTCTCCACTCCCGAACTCCTCGAAATCGGCGGAGTTCCCTTCGTCACTTCAACAACACGCCCTACGAGAGATGACACATTGCGTTACTACCAGAGGGTAGCACGGCATTTTGAACTGGATATACGGTATCATGATCCGGCAACATCAGTGAACCGCGATGGTTCCGGATTTCAGGTTGGAACTGCTGTCGGAAAATCCTACCATGCAAAGAATGTGGTGATTGCAACAGGATACTTTGATAATCCGAATACTCTGAATGTTCCCGGCGAGAAGCGGCCGAATGTATTCCATTATTACACCGAACCGCATAATTTCTTTGATTGCCCGGTAGTGGTCATCGGCGGCAGAAATTCAGCAGTTGAAGCCGCCCTCGAATTGTACAGGCATGGGGCAAATGTTACGCTTATTCATCGTGGCCCGAAATTGAGCGATGGTGTAAAATACTGGATACTCCCTGACATCGAAAACAGGATCAAAGCAGGCCAAATCAAGGTGTTGTTCGAAGCTACGGTGAAGGAATTTGCCGACCGGCATGTGGTGGTCAAATGTCCGGACAAGACGTGCGAAGTCCCCGCAAACTTTTCATTCGTCCTTGTTGGTTTCCATCCCAATACTAAATTGTTGCAGGATTTCCACATTGAAACTGATCCGGCGACGCTTGCGCCACATTTCAATCCTGACACATTTGAAACTGCTACTCCGGGGCTTTTCGTTGCTGGTTCAGTCGTTGCCGGCAAAAACAATAACAAGGTATTTGTGGAAAACGGCAGGCTCCATGGCAGCACCATCGTCAAGGTAATTCAATCCCGTTTTTGTTGATTTTTGCAGCCGTTTTCAGTATGTTATTACCCGAAATTTGACTCCAACCGGTTGTAACCCCAAGAAAGGAAACAGATGAATCAAGGGAAAGTCTTTCAGGTCATCGGACCTGTGGTGGATATTGACTTCAGTGGCGGCTCGCTCCCCAGCATCTTGAATGCGGTGAGAATACCCCGGACAAATGAAGCCGCAGGGATCAAAGAAGAGCTCATTGTTGAAGTGCAGCAGCATTTGGGCGATGGTCGTGTGCGGGCTATTGCCATGGACTCTACAGACGGTTTGTGCCGTGGCGATGTGTGCTTTGATACCGGCAAGCCTATTACGATCCCGGTAGGGCCGAACACTCTTGGAAGATTGATCAGTGTTACAGGCGAAGGAATTGATGGCCTTCCGCCTATTCAATCCGATAAACAGTATCCCATCCACCGATCATCTCCTCCGTTCGACCAGCTTTCAACAAAGAAGGAATTGTTCGAAACCGGAATCAAGGTTATTGACCTTCTGGAGCCTTATTCGAAGGGCGGAAAGACAGGGCTCTTCGGTGGCGCCGGTGTGGGGAAAACCGTTCTTATTCAAGAATTGATTCACAACATCGCAAAGCACCACGGCGGCTACTCGGTATTCGGTGGAGTCGGTGAACGAACCCGTGAAGGGAATGATCTATGGCTGGAGATGAAGGAGTCAGGAGTTCTTGCCAAAACCGCGCTCGTCTTCGGACAGATGAACGAACCCCCGGGTGCGCGTGCGCGAGTGGGCCTGACAGCCCTTACCATCTCGGAATATTTCCGCGATGAAGAAGGGAAAGATGTGTTGTTGTTTATTGATAACATCTTCCGTTTTGTCCAGGCCGGATCGGAAGTGTCCGCTCTTCTTGGCCGCATGCCTTCCGCAGTAGGTTACCAGCCAACGCTCGGCTCGGAAATGGGAGAACTTCAGGAGAGAATCACTTCAACCAAGAAGGGTTCGATTACGTCCGTTCAGGCTATTTACGTGCCCGCTGATGACCTTACTGACCCGGCACCGGCAACAACATTCTCTCACCTTGATGCCACGACAGTGTTGAGCCGGCAGATTGCCGAACTTGCAATCTATCCGGCTGTGGATCCGCTTGACTCCACATCCCGTATTCTCGATCCTGCTGTTGTGGGTAATGAACATTACACTGTTGCCAAGCGCGTAAAGGAAATTCTCCAAACCTACAAGGACCTTCAGGATATCATCAATATTCTGGGAATGGATGAACTTTCCGACGGGGACAAAATTACAGTGGCGCGTGCTCGGAAAATCCAGAAATTCCTTTCACAGCCGTTCTCTGTTGCTGAACAATTCACCGGCTATCCCGGGAAATATGTGAAGCTCCAGGATACAATCCGCAGCTTCAAGTCTATTATCGAAGGTGAATATGATCACCTGCCGGAGAATGCGTTCTATATGGTAGGTACAATCGAGGAAGCTGTCGAAAAAGCCAAGACTCTTCAGGCGGCATAGAGGGAACACCGAGTGTACGAAAAATCATTCAGGCTCGAGATTATCACCCCCGGACGCGTAGTGTTTCAGGGTGAGGTGACAAGTGTCAGTGCTCCCGGTGTTATGGGAGGCTTCCAGGTTCTTTACGACCATGCACCGATGTTGAGTGCCATTGGTGTTGGTGTGTTGAAGGTAAAGGACAAGGAGGGAAAAGATATGGTGTACACTACCAGCGGCGGTTTTGCCGAAGTGAAGAACAACTCGGTTGTGATTCTTGCCGAATCTGCGGAACGCCATGATGAAATTGATGTGAAGCGTGCAAAGGCAGCAAAAGAACGGGCGTCGCGGCGGCTCGAAATCGGCTCCAATGATCCGCAGATTGATGCTGAGCGCGCAAGAGTTGCGCTTGCCAGAGCCATAAACCGCCTCAAGTACGCTCAGAAATAATTGTCACTGAAAGCCCCGTCTTTGCGTGACGGGGCTTTCGTGTTTTTGGCGGACGCCTCCCGAATCGTTGACATTCGGAATGCAAAGGCCTATATTTGCGGGAAGATTTCGAACTCGCCATTAATGTCGCGTCAGCAAACCTATATCGTCCGTCTCCTGCGCCAGGTGGAAGCATCTGCCTCCGGTAATGGTGCACGGCCCGCTCAAAATTTCCTCAGCGCAATCATTCAAAAAATCTCTCAAGCCGATAATGTTCATGATGCCCTGGAAATGCTCTATGGAGTTCCCGGGTTTGAGGATTTCGCCATCCGGTTGATGTGGTGTCTGGAGCGTAATGGCGTTGTCTATTCAGACCCTGAAGATGATCTGTTGGAATACGAAGTCGGGAATCTCACTGCTGCTCTTCATTCTTCTTCAAAAAATGTCGTGACACACATTGCTCCTGTAGAGATCCCGGCTCAACCTCTCGGTGATTTCTACGATACACTCCACAACTTTGGCCGATCTATTGAGGAAGTTAAAAGAAGATTCCTGCAGGGCGATGGAAGCAGGGATGTTGATTCGGAAATCCTTTACAGGATCATGAGTAATCTTGAAGACCTGAAAAAAACCTCGAAGAAAGTCGCAAAGGAACCTGTCTGCCGTTTCGCCGAGTCGGCGGTCATATTTCTTCAGTACGTTGTTGATCATCATACTTCCGCTGACCGGAGAGTTGTGTATATTCTTGATCATGCCAACAGGACTCTTCAGACAGTCATGGAAACGGTCGGCATAGAGGAGTACCAATCATTGAATGAAGTTTCGGCGATGTTGAATGTCCCCGAACAATTATTGTCCTGAACCCGGCTGAGGATTCGTATGGCAAAAGCATATGCTGTGATCATGGCC
>CAZWIN010000314.1:0-3643 GCA_964633855.1 uncultured Chitinophagales bacterium | reverse complement strand
AAAGTGCTGAACCGCCGCCTTCAGGTCAACTTTCTCCGACTCTTCTATGAGGGGATAGACGAAGTACGCCTGTCTTCCCGCCTGAATCTGCTCTCTAACGAACGAGTATACTTGTTCCTTCTCGGAGTCTGACTTGAGAGTGGTCTTAATGGGTTTCCGGTTGCGGGGGAGTTCGTCTATTATTGAAACGTCCAGATCGCCGTACAGGGTGAGGGAAAGGGTCCGGGGGATAGGTGTTGCCGTCATAACGAGGACGTCTGGATTTCCACCCTTCCTGCGCAGCGATGCCCTTTGCATAACGCCAAACCGATGCTGCTCATCAATAACGACAAGCCCGAGCTGTGAAAAATCCACCTCCTTCTCAAACAGGGCATGGGTTCCGACTACGATATTTGCAGAGCCTCTTCTTACATCCTCCAGAATATCACGGCGGAGACGGGCTTTCTGCCCGCCGACGAGAAGGCGGATATTCGCGGGGATCCCTTTCAGCAGTCCGGCAAGGGTTGCGTAATGCTGTTCGGCAAGGATTTCCGTAGGTGCCATGAACACGGATTGGTATCCGTTCTCCACGGCAATCAGCATACAGACAAGGGCAACAATGGTCTTCCCGCTTCCCACATCACCCTGAAGCAGCCGATTCAGTGCCCGTGGCTGCTTCATATCCGACGTTATTTCGTTGATGACGCGGATTTGGGCTTTCGTGAGCCGGAAGGGGAGCGAATCCACCAACTGGCGGGCGAGCTTGCTCTCGACAGTGAATTGAATCCCACCGGAATCAGTTTTTGTGTTGTGCCGTTTGAGTGCGAGCCGGAGCTGGAAATAGAAGAACTCTTCGTACTTCAGGCGCCTGACGCTCTCAAGGATTTCCTCTCGCGATTGTGGGAAGTGAACCGATTGGATAGCAGCCTGCAACGGAATGAGCTTGTGCGCGTCCAGGATTGAAGTGGGGACCGATTCCCTGACGGAACCAAGCCCACGCCTGAGTGTGGCAGCTACGATACGGCGAAATCCTCCACTATCCAACCCAACCCGCTCCAGTTCCTGCCCTGAGGGATAGAGAGGCACCAACCCGCCGGTGTTCAACATCTTTCCCCAATCCATCGGGGCTTCAGTCTTGTCATCATCCTTGCCCTTGCTCTCCTTCAGCTTATCCAGTGCAGGATGAACAAACTGAAGTACCTTGCCGAAGAAAGTCGGTTGGCCTGAGACGGCGAGAACATCGCCGACCTGAAACACATTCTTCCAGTAGTGAACACCGCCGAACCAGACGCATTGCATCGAGCCTGTTTGATCAGCAAGAACCAGTACGAACCTTGCCTTCTGCCTGAAGCCAATTACCTTGAACGAACGAACCTCGCCGACGACGGTTACATCACGACGGATATCCACGTCACTTTCTTCCTGTGATTTTGGCCTGAGTACCGATTGCCGCAAGTCAGCGATGGTGGCAATAGTTGAACGGTCGAGGTAACGACGCGGAACGTAGAACAACAGGTCATGAAGCGTGTTGACGCCATGCTTGGAGAGCACAGCCGCCTTCTTGGGCCCGATGCCCTGAACGAACTGAACTGATTGAGCAAGCGGATTGACGGGGTTTGGAGAATGAGCACTCATGACGTGTGGAAAATAACCGAGTCAGGCGGAAGAAGCAAGCCGGAAGGTTGTGATGAGGAACCGGTTTGAAAGAGTACTGCTATTTTTGTCCGCGCAACTTGCTGTTCCAATAGCCATAGGCGAAGTACAGCACAAGGCCGAGCAAGAGCCATGCGCCGAACCTGATCCAGGTGACAATTGGAAGGCCGAACATAAGATACACGCACATACCTGCGCCAAGAATGGGAACCACGGGAACCCACGGAGTCCTGAAGACACGCGGACGGTTGGGGTCAGTCCTGCGCAGGATGAGGATGCCAATGCAAACAAGGACAAAAGCGAACAGGGTTCCAATGTTTGTCAACTCGACAATCTCATTGATGTTTGCCACGCCGGAGAGAAGTCCGACAACAACGCCGGTCCAGATAGTGGTGATGTGTGGAGTGCGATACTTGGGGTGAATACGCGCGAAGTACTTTGGAAGAAGGCCGTCGCGTGACATGGCAAAGAAAATACGCGGCTGGCCGAGTTGAAAAACGAGCAATACGGCGGTCATGGAAATGACGGCGCCGAAGGCGATAATCCCGGCAGCCCAGTCCAACCCGATATTGGCAAACACCTGCGCAAGGGGATCGGCAACACCGAGGGTATCCCACCGCTCGATACCGGTGAGCACTCCGGCGGTTGCCACGTAGATCACCGTACAGACAATAAGCGAGCCGATGATACCAATCGGTATGTCGCGGCCGGGGTTCTTACATTCCTCGGCGGCAGTTGAAACGGCATCAAAGCCTATAAAAGCGAAGAAGATCAGGCTTGCGCCCGTCCACACGCCGGCAAAGCCGTTGGGCATGAATGGCGTCCAGTGTTCCGGCTTCACGTACGCTGCACCAACACCAATGAAGAAGAGGAGAATAGCGATTTTGACGATGACCATGATGTTATTTGCCCGTGCAGACTCTTTTACTCCTACCACCAACAGCCATGTAATCAGAAAGACGATGACGACCGCGAGCAGATTGAAAATGAATGGAATGCCAAGAATTGTCGGGTGGTTTGTCCATGCTTCATACGGCAACTCGATTGCGGGTGTGACGCTACCACCAGCGGCAACTGCATCCGCTGCCTGTGCCGCCGAGCGGTAATCCACGGAAAGCCAGGCAGGAATATGAATGCCGAAGCCTTCAAAAAGCTGGTGGAAGTACGCCGCCCATGCAATAGCAACGGCGATATTCCCGACGGCGTATTCAATGATGAGGTCCCAGCCGATGATCCATGCGACCAGCTCGCCAAGGGTTGCATACGAATACGTATATGCGCTTCCGGAGATGGGGACGAGCGAAGCAAACTCCGCATAACAGAGCGCGCAGAATGCGCATGCCACGGCTGTAAGAATAAACGAAAGGGTGACAGCAGGACCCGCGCCAAGATGTTCAGCGCCACCGGCGGCGGCAGTGCCGATCACCGCAAAAATTCCCGTGCCTATGATTGCGCCGACACCCAGCGCCATCAGATCCACGGAGCCGAGGGTTCGTTTCAGCCCTGTTCCTTCATCCAGCCCGGCATCATGAGAGAGCTTGTCAAGGTTCTTTCTTCGGAGTAGTTGATCGAGCATGGTGGTCACCGCGGCCAGTTGAGAATCCAGGTAATGATCAGTGAATTAACAAAGTCAATGAAGAAGGCCCCCACCATCGGGACGATGAGGAACGCTTGTGGTGATGGCCCGAACCTTCCTGTCACTGTCTTCATGTTTGCCATGGCGTTTGCCGTTGTCCCCAGAGCGAACCCTATGAATCCGCCTGCCATGACAGCGGCATGGTAATCCCTCCCCATCAGCCTGAACATCGGGCCTACGGAGACAATAACAACGAGGATGACCTGGACAAACAGGATGAACACCAGCGGAAGAGCAATACTCAACAGGTTCCAAATTTTCAGGTTCATCAACACAACCACAAGAAAGATGTTGAGTGAAATGCCGCCGATGAGTTCCATGGAGCGCTGGTCAATGAACCGCTTTCCAGTGAAGTCATCAATGTTGCGGAACAGT
>CAZWIN010000313.1:0-3710 GCA_964633855.1 uncultured Chitinophagales bacterium | reverse complement strand
TGTGGTGAGGCCTTGGACTACATTGCTGAATGTCACCAAGATCGGTCTCTCTCCGTCGCCCTTGGATACGCTGATTGAAGTCAGCAGTAACTCCAGTTCTCTCTCTAGGATTTATAATTTCCTCATTACTGCTCCAAGTGAAGTTGTTGCAATGGTCAACGATTCGTTGGGGAAGGGCCGGTTTTTTGCTGTTCCCTATTCGACTGGTCCCATTGCCGGAGATTCTTTGCGAGGAGCAAACCCGCTTCAGATAGAAGCCCCTACACGTGGTACGTTCATTTTTGGTTCTCCTGTGGATAGCAACCTCCATCGCTTTGAAATCAAGTCGGTAGATAATGATGATGCAGAGGATGCCACTCCGGCGATTGTGAATTTCTGGACATTGAGATCCCCCGGTTTGTATGTGTATTATAGGTATACGCCTTCGCTTGATTCATTGTTTTGGGTTACCAGATATCCAACCGAACTCAACCCGGGATTGCTTTTTACGTTCGGCGGACAGGATGCCAGCACGAACGATCGCGAATATGCCTGGTCTATTGATGATACGTTGCATTTTTCGCCATGGTCTGCGCTTCCAAGGGCTTATGTGAATTCCAGGTTCTTCCAACATTCAGGTGAGCTTCACAGAATATATCTCCGGGGCAAAAACCGATGGGGAGTTGTAAGTCGAGATTCTATGAAAACATTCCGTGCGCTGGCGCCGCCATTTGAGGCTCCTGGCAACCCTCGCCGTATTCTTTTCATTAACAATACGCGATTTCAGTTTAGCGGTGCAATAGACAGCGGTGCTCTTAATGGATTCTACCGCCAGGTCTTTGATTCCCTGGGGTTGGCTGACAGTGTGGACTTCTACACATCGCGCAATGCTTCAGGTGTTTCTGTCCCGGCGCTTGATGTCATGATGCAGTATAATATTATTGTCTTTTCGTCTGAAGCGCGGATTGCAAACCCTTTCCAAGGCGGGAACTGGGTACTCGATCAAAACGAAAGGACCCGGATGGAGCAATACCTCAACGTCGGTGGTAACCTCATTCACATAGGAACTCCCGATATCATGTCAACCATAGGCCAATATCCTGTATATTCCACTGGGGTTTTGCACGTACAACCGTTGGATGTAGTTCCATATGATTTCAATGTGCAGCCTGATTTTATCGGTGCGCGCGGACGTTTCAGTTATCCTGAAGTACAGATTGACCCCTTGAAGGTTCTACCCCCCAATGGATTGCCATATATCAACGTCAGCGCCCCAAGGGGGTTCGGCCAGACAATTTATTTCTATAATTCCAGAAATGATACCTCGCGTTATGAGGGAGCCCCGGTCGGTATCCGTTACCTTGCACCCACTCCGGTGTTCCCCACACCCTATACGTATTCAGTGGTGTACTTTGGTTTTCCGCTGTACTACGCAAGAATGGGTGATGCGATAAACGCGCTCCGCAGCGCGATCAAAGACGTGTATCACGAAAACTAACCAACGGGACAAAGGAAGTTCTTATGATCAACCGAAAGTCAAGTTTTTTAGTCATACTCGTTCTCCTTTATCCTCTTGTGATGTTGCATGCTACGGAGTTTCTGGGCACATCGGGCAATGTCAAAGGTAAGGTCGTTGATGTTACCACAAACGAGGCGCTTCCCGGAGTCAATATTCTCATCGTCGGAAGTGGAAGAGGGGGTGTAACAAATGAGAAGGGCGAGTACTTCATCACCGGAGTTACACCGGGTTCGTACATTCTTCGGGTTTCATCCCTCGGTTATCAGACAATAGAGTCAAAGAAAACAGATGTTGACGCCGACGAAACAGTGGTGCTGAATTTCAAACTGGCAAGCGAAGATATTCAAATGGAGGGTGTTACGGTAGAAGGCCAGGCCCCTCTTGTTGACATTACAAAAACAGCGGGCGATCAGACATTCAATCGTGACAAGATTGAACAACTGCCCAATGTTAAAGGCGTTGAAGACGTCCTTCGTGTGCAGGCAGGAGTTGTACAGTTCGGTGGCCAGATGTTTCTCAGAGGTGGACGCGCAAATGAAACCCAGATTATGATTGACGGCGTCGCTGTCAATGATGTTGGTGCCGGCGGTGCAGCGTCGGGTTCAAGCAGCACCAACGAACAATTACAACAGATCTATTCAGGGAATTCAACTGCCGGAACCGGTGGGGCTCTTTCGGTTTCCGCTAACGCGATCCAGTCTGTGAGTGTCTCCAGCAGCGGCCTCGACGCCGAATTTGGAAATGCTCAATCCGGTGTTGTGAATATTACAACGAAGACAGGGGGCGACTCGTACAGTGGCTCGGTACAATACCGTACCGATGAGCCTACCGGACAGAGCCAGAACGAGCGTTTCTTTGCAGCCAACCTTGGAGGGCCTGAGCCAATTACCCGCTATCTACTTCCCGCTCTGGGGGTTGACGTTCCGGGCAGACTGAGTTTCTTTATGAGCGGAAACTTTACCCAATCAGATGGGCCTTTCAATTTCACTGAAGACAACTCATTCTATAACCCAACCCGAAGGAAGATTAAGTTCGGTGGTTTCTTGGGAAGGCTTCTCAAGGGTCTTGGTCTTGAATATTCGGACCGCCAGGACAACGACTTTAGCTTTAACACCAAGTTTTCGTACCAGATCGGCGAGAGTGATAATTTTTCCTACAGTTACCGGGTGAACACAAACTCTTCCCGCCCGTTATCCGGTTCATATAGCTGGAGAGACCGCTCAGATTCCACAACTTCCAATATCAGCCTCGTGGATCAAAATGTTGTTCAATGGACTCACATTCTGGGAACGAACTCACTGTTGAAAGGATATGTGAGCAGGCTTGAAACTGATCGAACATCTGCGATTGGAGACCTTGTCCCGTATCAATACACCTATTTGGCCGATCTTGGCTCACGTGACCCCAGTAGTGATGGGTTCTTCGACCTTGGGGCAAATCAAGGTTGGTCAACCTCGAACACTGTGATTTGGAATACCAAATTTGACTTTAACGCCCAGATTCATCCCTTGCATTTTTTGAAAACGGGTGTTGAATTCTTTTATGAAGAAATACAATCCACATCGATCACACGTCCTGCAGAGCGACCGGAGGTTGATTCGCTCTCGCATCGCGGTGCATTCCCCGGAGCGGGTCTGGCTCGGTGGGTGACTGCCGTGTATCCGAGCCGTGGGGCATTATATGCGCAGGACAACATAGAATTTACAAGCATCAACATTCACCTCGGGATGAGGTATGACTTCTTCTATTTGGGTAAGCAGGTATTTGGGGATGAATGGGTGAAACGCTGGGAATATGTCACCGAGGAAAAGGCGACATGGCTCGAGAATGAATCTTTCTTTGATCAGTTCAAAAATGGATACTTCAGCCCGCGTCTCTCGATTGGTTATCCGATATCTACTACAACAGTGTTTTATTTTAACTATGGTCACTTCCTCCAGTATCCTGAACGGGACCAGTTGTATCATGACCCAATACCTTCAAATACGCTCGATGTGTTTGTCGGGAACCCGTCGCTTAAACCTCAGAAAACAATTCAATATGAGGCCGGGTTTGATCAGTTGATTTTTGAAGATTTCTCACTCGGCATTCGCGGGTTCTACAAAGATATCTTTGACTATGTGACTCTGTCAACGCAGGCAGGTTCAAGTGTGCAACGCTATGTGAACCTTGATTACGCAAGTGCGCGTGGGTTTGAGATTATTCTCAACAA
>CAZWIN010000312.1:868-3714 GCA_964633855.1 uncultured Chitinophagales bacterium | reverse complement strand
GTGGACGTGTTTGAATTCAACGCAATCGCGGTAATCGTGTATGTGTTCATTGCCACGGAGGAAAAAGTAGCCCCCGCATCCGTAGATTTATAGATACCTTTGGTGGAACCAAGACCTGCGTATATCTTTGTCGAATTTGATGACCCGGTTGAAGCGTCAACGGCGATTGCATTTACCGGAACCCCACTAACTCCAGAAATCCCGCTGTTCGTCCAAGTGTCGCCATTGTTTGTGCTGCGAAAGAAGTTGTCTGAACTTACACCAGTGCCACTTAGTCCCGCAAAAACATATGTTGAGGCCGACTTCGGATCCGCAACAATGGTTGAGAACGTTGTATTGTTTGTCGTGATTTTTTCTTCCTCGATCCACGAAGTGCCGCTGTTTGTCGTCCTGTAGATAACGCCTTTTCCTTTCAGGGCACCGGAGGCGTATGCGTACGACGCGCTTGTTGATGCGGCCACTGCTGCAGGGACAAATGCCATGGTTGAACTGACAATACTCCACGAGCTGCCGGAAAATTTGGTAATAGCATCCCAGCCGCTGGAGGCCGAGTACAATATTCCATTGTGCGCTGCCAGTGCAGTTGCATTCATGTAGTTCGATCCGGTTACGCTTGCGGTCCAAGTCCAGTCAGATGTACCAAAACTGCCTTTGTAAACCGACGTGCCCGTTGCAATGTACACTGTCTTCCCAGTCGCATCGGCCAGATCGTATGCGATTGAAAAAACATTGAATGCCCCAGCAGGCAAGCCCGTGTTTTCGCTCTCCCATGTTCCCCCACGGTCAGTGCTCATATAGACGCCATTGTCTGTTCCCACCAGGATCTGATTCGCGTTGTAGGGATTAACTTTCATGGAACGGACAACTTTCGGTCCTAAGGGACGATTGGTTGAGAGCGTCCATGTAACGCCATAGTCCGTGGACTGATAGATGTTGGTTTGTGAGCCATCCATTGTTGCGGCAAACAAGGCGTCATTGGTGGAGATGGAAAGTGCAAGGGCCGTGACATTGCGGTCAGTGCCGCTCATTGCTCCTCCTTGAAAGGTCCAGTTCACGCCGCTGTTTGTAGATCGCCAAACACCTTTGCGTTCAATCGAACCTTCGGTTTGCATGTCCGGGGTTTCGGTAATGTGATTTACCGAACCACCCACCCAGACGTAGCCGGCGTATGAGGAACCGGGATATGCTACAACATCGTTGACATTGGTCTGTGCGTCATCCCGAAAGAAGTTGAGTGCGGACCAATTTGCACCGCCATCACTACTTCGCCACAGAGTCGTTTGAAGATCTTCTATCGTCCGTTCCGTTCCTAGAAACGCGATGTCTGGATTCTGCGGCGAGATCATTATTCGTTGAGGTTGGAAAGCATAGCTCGCCGATGGCGTAACACTTGACCAGATATCACCGCTATTGGAAGTGCGAAATACAGCGTCTGTTGATGGATTCATTCCGTGAAACTTTGCAACGAGGGCCACCTGAGGGTCTGCAACCTTTGTGGCAGTTACAACAGGGGCAAGGAATACTGATGCGCCACTTGGAGACCAGTTTGCGCCGGCATCCGTGGAGATCTTCAGCGTATCAACATCTGTCGCATACAGTTTCTGTGTACTGCCGTTCTTGCCGATCGCAATATCAAGCACTTCGTGGGGCCGGTTCGGACCGTTCGTGAACGTCCATGTTTGGGAAATGCCGTCGGAGCACAGCCCAATTCCCCCAAGGAGAATTGCGAATAGCTTTGCCTTTTTCATATAACCTCCATTTGATAGAATGCTGGTGATTTGCTACAATGGAGGTGAGGTGAAGCGCTCTCCCGTTCTGAAAGGAACGGGGTTCGAATGGCACTTCACACTCACCGGGAGACTTCTGCTTGTCGAAAGTCAGGCGGAGGTCTCTCACTGTTTTCAGGTTGCATCGAATTTTGGCCCCTCATTTTATCAGAATCATTGCCTTTGCTTGACTCAGCACGTTATTTGCGTGGTCGATGGCCACAAGACGGTACATATACAGCCCGCTTGCCACACCTTCAGCATTCCATCCAACGCTGTGTTCACCCATCTCTTTCCGTTCGTTCACAAGTGTTGCAACCTCCCGTCCAAGCACGTCATACACTTTGAGCGTTACGATTAATGATTGAGGAACGGCGAACGAGATCTTTGTCCTCGGGTTGAATGGATTCGGATAATTTTGTTCAAGCTTAAACCCTATTGATTCATTGGTCTTTTCTTCAGCCGATGTAGAAACAATTACTCCCCTCCGGTAATGAATGGACCAATGTGTTGGGAGGCGATCATTCCATACCACATGGATTACCGACCCTTGGATGACACATGAAGGATTCAGGGCAATTCGTCCCGGGGTGACATCGCATAGCGGTGACCAAGTGTCTCCGCCATTTATGCTGTACCGAAGATTGATGTGTCCTGCCAAGTCATCTGTCCAACAGGCGGCTACCGTGTTGCCGGAAGACGATATCTGCTGGCCAGTAAAGCTGTTGTTGTACCCTACCGGCGCTCCCGGTTCAGTCATGAGCGTTTCAGGAAGCCATGTGCTTCCGTTATCTGGGCTATGACGCATGAGGATACTCTCACCCACCAATGTTCCAAATCCGTATTTCGCGTCCCGCCACATCACAAATACTCCCGCACTGGCAGAATCACCCCCAACCACACCAAGCACTCTTTGATCGGAATCAAGTTGATCTGGGGTGGACAACAGAACTGAATCAGCCCAGGAATCTCCAAGGTCTGTCGAATGCCGGTATGCTATTTCCCATCGAGACTGTATTCCGAATTCGAGAACGTTGTGCAATCTACCGCCGGCAAACTCCACAGGAAACCGCACAACAG
>CAZWIN010000312.1:0-858 GCA_964633855.1 uncultured Chitinophagales bacterium | reverse complement strand
GGCTGGTATCCCAAGTCGCCCCACCGTTTGTGCTACGAATGATCCGAGGGCCGTGGCGAGGATACGCGATGAAAATGGTGTCTCCTGTAAGAGTCGCATGCCATATTCGCTGTGTATTCAGTTCATCATTAATTGGTGCTGGATAAGTCCAGTTGACCCCCCCATCGAAAGACTTCATGTAATGAGCCCTACCGGTGAAGAGGGAAAAAGTAAAGATTAAATATACATGAGTCTCATTTGCTATGACCCACGGATCATTAACCAGAACCGGAAACGCAATCGAGTCAACCAAGAGTTCTCGTGATTCCTCCCAAGAAATTCCCGCATCTGTTGATCTCGCATACGAAAGTCGGTGACCGCCTCCTATCCAGGTGGAGTGTATGATCTCTCCTTGTACAGCAATCCGTGGCGAGTATGATTCATGCGGAGGAAGAGAAATATTGATCATCGGCCCCCAAGCAATTCCGCAGGTGGTGTCTTGGGCGACAGCAAGGTACTTGCTAGAAAGGAGGAAAAGTAGGAGAACCAATTTCATCACTCACACTCCCAGCAATTAGTCACGATGAGATGAGATACAAAGTTAAAAGAGAGCGTGTGCAATATGGATTCCAATGGAAGGAAAAGCAAGTACTCATTTACAAGGAGGACGGAGGGAATCCGCTAACTGCCCACACTTTGCTACAGCTCAAAATAACCACATGTCGAATTCCATATAAATTTAACACACCTGTGGTTAAGCCCTAGGTCGTTCCGCACTTCCTCCGTACTTCCTATCTACTTCCTTCGGAGTTCCTTCGGGAGCGACCCGTACAACCCTTTCGGCAATCGTCCGTATAAAAACGCTGTTTTCGCCACTGT
>CAZWIN010000311.1:0-3732 GCA_964633855.1 uncultured Chitinophagales bacterium | reverse complement strand
AGCCTCGGGGTAGTGTTGATCGGTGCAGTGCATGATTTCAGCAGCCTCACGGCTTCAGTCAGACATGGGGCTCATTCCATTGCCGATATTACCAAGGCACATCTCGGCCCGCGTGCTGGTATTGCCATGATGGTGTTTATATGGATAGCGTTGATTTATGTGATAGTGGCATTCACCGAAATCACCGCGGCGAGCTTTACTGGAGTAGTGGAGGAACTCGGTGGCGTGCATGTAGACTTCAACCCTGGCGGCGCTGTTGCCGCAGCCGCGGTGATGTACCTCGCCCTTGCAGTTCTTCTCGGCGTTGTTCAACGCTATCTCAATCCGCCATTGTGGCTTGTGACAGTGATTTTTGTCCCGGCTACTCTCGGTCTTGCATGGTTGGGTACGGACATTTCAACGTGGCTTGTCTTCGACCTGAAAACCTGGGGGATACTGATCTTACTGTATTGTGCTTTGGCATCCATGATGCCGGTATGGGCTCTACTTCAGCCCCGTGGATACCTCGGCGGGTTCGTTCTGTATATCGTGCTGGCTCTTGGAGTTATCGGTATTTTCTTCGGCGGATATGAGATCAAAGCACCCTCGTTTATTTCGTGGGACAAAGGCGGCATGACAGGGCCATTGTTCCCGTTTCTTTTTGTCACCATCGCCTGCGGCGCTTGTTCCGGCTTTCACGGGCTTGTCTGTTCAGGAACCACCTCGAAACAAGTGGACCGTGAATCACATATGCAAAGTGTAGCGTACGGTGGAATGCTTGCCGAGGGTTTTGTTGCGCTGATTGCCCTCGTGACAATCATGATCATGGCACCTGAGGAGGTTACCGGGCTGAGGCCCGGCACAATCTATGGAAATGGCATCGGGAAATTCCTCACACTTCTTATCGGTAAGGAGAACCTGCCGTTTGCGATTACTTTTGGCGCCATGGCTTTTTCAACATTTGTCTTTGATACTCTTGATGTGTGCACACGGTTGGGCCGGTATATTATCCAGGAGTTATTTCAATGGAAGTCGCGCGCCGGCGCCGCCATGGCTACGATTATGACTATCGCGTTGCCTGTGTATTTTATTGCGTTTGGGACGGAGGGGAGTTGGGTGAAATTCTGGACTTTGTTCGGGGCGTCAAACCAGCTGCTCGCGGCTTTGACACTGTTGACGATTACGGTCTGGTTATATCAGGCAAAGAAGAGCATCTGGTTTACTGCAGTGCCGCTGATGTTCGTGCTGGCGATTACGCTATGGTCACTCGGCGGGCTTGTTATGGGCAATATGCGCGTAGCGAACGGGCTGAATGTTGAAATGATCAATGCCCTGGCCGCGATGGCCTTCATCGTGCTTGCCATCTTTCTTGCGATTGCAGCATTTCTCAAAGTCCGCAACGGGCACGCGTAGCGGATGATGCTTGTGCCTCACAGTTTCGGATGCACAATCCGTGTGGAAACGTACTTTGCAATTGCACGGTTTGCCTTCGGATTTGGATGCCCATCGTGGGGGAGAAGATATTCCGGGATATTGAAGTCCGGTATCACTGACTCTATCAGGTGAACTCTCATTCCTCTCTTCTGGATCTCGCCAATTATCTTCTTGCCGATTTCATCCGATTCTTCACTCCAATAGATAATGTGGAATTCACTTCCGGGATATTTCCGCTCGAACGTCGTTCTGCACGAATCAATCACGTCAATAAAGAGGGTGACGTCCTGGTCGTTCACGCTTCTGAGCCTGAGGTTGCGATAGACAAGGCATTTGTCGAGGTACGCCCTGACTTTCGGGCTGATCCGGCTGTTGTCATCAAAATGTCCGGAGTATTTCAATGAGCCGTTTTCATCCCGTATGTAACGCGGATCGTGTTCGTTCCACGGCGTCAGGCCAAGCACGCGCGGGATATGGCCGGTAATTGCCTGATATACTGCATATTTCGGCGGAGCTTTGACGATTGAATCAACCCGTCCATGTTGGAGCATGGCAAGAATCTGGTGCGGGCCATAGCCATGAAATGCAAAGTTGTACACTTGGAAACGTCCATCGGTGGCTCTGCCCGTCTGGTACGCCGATGTTTCTGAATCGTTGATACCTTCACCGAAGGTTATAGAACAGCCGAAAAAGAGGAGAGCTTCCTCGGCATCGTCGCGATGCGGTGGTGAAATCCGGATACCGTTTGAATCAATGCCGTAGAGTGCATCATAGACCAGCTCTCCATGTGAGTGCTTTACGGCGTGTCCCTGATTCCGTGGCACTGGCCCGTAACCCAGCATATCATTCGGGACGATGTATTTGGCTTGTGTCAGACTGTCAATGGTTAGCTTGCTTCCCATTTCCTGTATCCACAAATATGTCTCGACAGTGCCAAAGGCAAATACAGCAGCAGCGGTATAGGCGCTGATCACTTTGAAAAATTTCCCCTTTCCCTTTTTCGCGATAAGCAGGAGCGTTATCACCCAGGTGAGTGAAATCCATACATACGGGCCGGGAAGAAACTTCAGGCAAAGAAACGAGACTATGATGCCAAGAATCGGCAGGAAAAGGATCATGATATTCCTTGCATTTGATATACAGAATGAACGAAAACGCTGCTTATTGCTTGGTGATGCGTATCAATATATGTTTCCCGGATTCCGGATAGATTATGATGGCTTGAGATGATACCGTGAAAAAGATTGACACGCAAGGAACAATCGTTGCACCCGATTGATGCGGGTTCCATGGTTGCCTTGTTGCCGCGTTTTCCGTAAATTTACAGAAATTTGTATGTTCATGCAGGCGTGAGGCAGGCAAACGCGCTTGGTGCAAGGGTGTGTTCTTCAAATGAAGGTAGTCGTTGCCAAAACGTACTGATATCAAGTCCATTCTCATCGTCGGCTCCGGGCCCATCATCATTGGTCAGGCGTGCGAATTCGATTATTCCGGTACGCAGGCCTGCAAGGTGCTGCGCGAGGACGGCTTCCGTATTATCCTCATCAACAGCAATCCGGCAACCATTATGACCGATCCGGAACTTGCTGACCGTACCTACATTGAGCCAATCACACCGTATTTCGTCGAACAGATTATTGAACGTGAGCGCCCCGATGCGTTGTTGCCGACTATGGGCGGACAAACAGCGTTGAATATTGCCGTTGCGCTTGCAGAAAATGGCGTGCTGGAGAAATACGGCGTCGAGCTTATCGGAGCAAAGTTGGACGCCATCAAGCGTGCTGAAGACCGGGAGATGTTCAAGGCGACAATGGATGCCGCCGGATTGGAAACCCCTCGCGGTGGATTTGTCCGCTCGGTGGAGAAGGCATTGGAGCTTGCAGATGGGATTGGCTTCCCGATCATCATCAGGCCTTCATTCACCCTCGGCGGAACCGGTGGCGGTATTGCCCGCAGTATGGATGAATTTGTAGAAGCGGTACAGCATGGCCTTGATGCGAGTCCGATTCACGAAGTGCTCATCGAAGAATCCGTGATTGGTTGGAAGGAATTTGAGCTTGAGGTGATGCGGGATCTGAAGGACAATGTTGTTATTGTCTGCTCTATTGAAAATTTCGATCCTATGGGAGTTCATACCGGTGACTCTATTACCGTCGCTCCCGCGCAAACTCTGACTGACAAAGAATACCAGGCGCTTCGTGATGCTGCGTTGAAGATTATCCGTGCCATCGGAGTTGAGACCGGTGGTTCCAACATCCAGTTTGCCGTGAGTCCAGAAACCGGCCGCATGCTCATTATAGAGATGAACCCGCGCGTCTC
>CAZWIN010000310.1:0-3732 GCA_964633855.1 uncultured Chitinophagales bacterium | reverse complement strand
TGAGGAGTGTGACTCCGTTCGAAACTATAGGGAAGATGTTTCCCCTGAGTTGGAGAGGATCATTCGTCGGGCTCTGGAAAAGAATCCCGCAGATCGGTATCAGCATGTGGATGATATGACGAGTGAGCTTCGAAAGCTGTCGAGGCAGTCGTCAAAGTTTTTACCGCCGGAGTCGGTGGACGCACCAACTCAAAAACAGCCAAGGGCAAAAACTTCGAACCTCAAAGAGGTTCAGATCGATGCTGCAAGCCAGGGCGGAAAACGTTCCCGCACAGTGTACGGGGTTCTCGCTGGCATCGTCCTCATTCTTTGTGCAATTGCCGGCTATTTCTTCTTAGTGCCACAAACCGGAGCAATGGATTCACTTGCGGTGCTTCCTTTCATCAATGTCAGTGCCGACCCGAACACGGAGTATCTCAGTGATGGGATGACGGAGAGCATTCTCAATAGTCTCACGCAGGTGCCCGGACTACGCGTCATTCCGCGAAGCACAGTCTTCCGGTTCAAAGGAAAGGATATTGATCCGCAGGAGATCGGCTCGAAACTCAATGTGCGTGCCATTCTTACAGGGCGTATCATTTCCCGAGGCGATAATCTCAATCTTCAACTTGACCTGATTGATGTTGAGCGTCAGTCGCAGATCTATGGGAATCAATATCAGCGCAAAGCGGCTGATATTATTGCGATGCAGGGAGATGTTGTTAGGGATGTGATCCGCCAACTTGGTGTCACAGTGAGCAATGCGGATGAGAAAGCCGTCACCAAACGATACACGGATAATGTCGAAGCGTATAAATTTTATCTCCAGGGACGATTCCATTGGCAGAAACGGAAGGCCTCCGAAATTCTCAAAGCTATGGAATATTTTAACCAGGCTATCGCTCTTGACCCGTCTTATGCGCTGGCGTATGTCGGCCTTGCGGATTGTTATGCTATTCAGGAGCAGTATGCGGGAATTCCGGCGCGCGAAATAGCTCCCAAGGCAATTGCTGCGGCACGGCAGGCGCTGGCACTAGATAATTCCCTCGCAGAGGCGCACACAACAATGGGCTTTGCGCACGCGTTAATGTGGGAATGGAGTGATTCCGAGAGGGAATTCAAAACTTCCATTGCGCTGAACTCCCAGTACCCAACAGCCTACCATTGGTATTCGATTCTGCTTTTTGCAGTCGGGCGAAATGAGGAGGCAACCAATGCAATACGTCGCGCTCATGAGCTTGATCCGCTTTCACCTGTTATCGGCGTGAACATTGCCCTCGCCGACGATCGCGAAGGTAAATACGAAAGTGCAATTCAGGTGCTTGATGAAGTAATTTCTCTTGATTCTTCCTTCAGTCCGGCGTATGTCCGAAAGGCCCAAGTATTTGCAACATTGGGAAAGCTGAAGGAGGCGTACGAGGCATCATCGAAGGCAGTGGAAATATCGGGGCGCTCCGCGGAGGCGCTCTCATTCTTTGGTTATTGCTCGGGCCTGATTAAGAAGAAGGATGAGGCATTGAAGATCGCCAAAGAACTGGAGGAGCGCTACGCGATGAAAACGAGTTCCGGTTATTTCATTGCAAGAGTGTATCTTGGCCTTGGGGATGACACGAATGCGTTTAAGTGGCTCAATGTTGATTTTGAAAATCATTCTGCCACAATGTTCTGGCTTCCTCAGGATAGAGAGTGGGAAACCTATCGGTCCGACCCACGGTTTGTTGATCTCCTCACCAAAGTCGGATTGAAGAAATGATAGGCCAGACGATATCGCATTATAAGATTTTAGAGAAGCTTGGCGAGGGTGGGATGGGTGTGGTCTATAAGGCCGAAGACACCAAGCTCAAACGAACAGTCGCGCTGAAGTTTTTGCCCCCGCACCTGTCGGCTTCGGATCAAGACAAGGCGCGCTTTATGCAAGAGGCACAGGCCGCAGCGTCGCTCAATCACCCGAACATCTGTACGATCTATGGAATCGATGAGCATGAAGGACAGATGTTCTTTGCCATGGAATTTGTCGACGGCCAGACGCTTCGTGAAAAGATGAGCTCGCTCAGTTTCAAGCAGGCCATTGACCTTGCGATTCAGATAGCAGATGGTCTTGCTGCCGCCCATGAAAAGGGAATTGTTCACCGTGACATCAAGCCTGAAAATATTATGGTGCGGAAGGATGGCATTTGCCAGGTGATGGATTTCGGGTTGGCAAAACTTCGCGCCAGCGGAAGCAAGATTTCCCGTCTTACGAAAGTTGGAAGCACCGTCGGTACCGCCGGCTATATGTCTCCCGAACAAGTGCAGGGTCAAGATACTGACCATCGCTCTGATATTTTTTCGTATGGGGTTTTACTCTATGAATTACTCACCGGTCAGCTCCCCTTTAAGGGAGTGCATGAAACAGCGCTTGCTTATGAGATCGTCAATGTAGATCCGGCTCCCATGTCGTCAGTGAAACCTGATATCGATCCAAATCTCGACGCCATCGTCCTCGAATGCCTGGAAAAGGATGTCAATGAGAGGGCGCAGGGTATCAAGCAAATTTCAGTGGACCTCAAACGTTATAAACGCGAATCAAGTCGGCAGAGAGCAAGCCGCGTGAGTTCCGTTCGCAACCTCTCCTCAGTCACGGAACGGCAAATTGCAAAAGAACCTGCGTACACGACTGAAACTCCAAAGCGACAATCAGGAATTCTGCTCTGGATTCTTATTGCTCTTCTGGGGCTTTCTAGTATTACGTTCCTAGTTTTATTTCTTAGAAAGACAGAACCTCCCTCACCCATTGCAAGAGTTTCCATTCTGCCGGCACAGAAAACCAGACTGGTTGAATATGGCTCTATGGCGCTTTCTCCCGATGGATCGATGCTGGCGTATGTTGCCGAAGATTCAACCGGCATTCAAAGATTATGGCTTCGCCAACTCCATTCCTTCACAGCCATTCCCCTCAATGGGACTGAAGAAGGTTATTTTCCATTCTGGTCTCCGGACAATCGTTCGATAGGTTTCTTTGCGGGTGACAAATTGAAAAAAATAGAAGCTGCCGGCGGTTCCCCATTAACTCTTTGCACCGTTATCGGTGCAACCGGCGGATCGTGGAATAGCGAAGGTATTATTATTTTTTCCTCATTTCGGGAACTTGGCATCAACCGGATCTCCGCAAACGGAGGAACCCCAGTCTTGCTTACGCAAAAAGATACCGCTGCTTCCGCTGCTGACCTGTATTATTATGCTCCTACATTTCTACCAGATGGAAAACACTTTCTCTATTCGACCTATACAAAACCAATGGTTGTCACATCACGGGCAAACGACAACGGTATTTACATCGGTTCACTTGACTCTGATGAGCTACAGTTGTTAATGATTGCATCCTCGAACGCAGTGGTCGCAGACAATCATCTTCTCTACATCCGGGACAACACATTGATGGCACAATCGTTCGATACGGATGCTCGCGTGCTGACCGGCGATCCCTCCATTATCGCCGAACAAATACAGTATATCGAACGCTATGGTGTGGGGAGTTTTACAGCCTCTCACACCGGTATGCTTGCCTATCAGACAAGAGTTGATAACCTCCGGGGTGAACTTGTTGCCCACGACAGATCGGGGAAAACAATCAGAGCATTCGGTCAACCTTCGATGTATGATGACCCGCGGCTTTCCCCCGACGGAAGCCGGCTTGCGTTCACGCTGTACGATGGCAGCGGAGGCCGCGGAGATATCTGGATCGAAGACATTGTAAGAGGCACCAGGTCAAGG
>CAZWIN010000309.1:0-3748 GCA_964633855.1 uncultured Chitinophagales bacterium | reverse complement strand
AAGTCACAATCGAGATCCCGCACATCTACTTTCGTGTGTGGAACAGCTTGCGCTCCATCCAAAAGTACTGGGATACCATGACGGTGCGCCATAGCAATCATCTGCTTCACCGGATTGACCGTGCCGAGAGCGTTGGAAATATGGGCAAGGCCGATGATCTTCGTGTGTCCGGAGAGCATTTTCTCATATTCCTCAACAACCAACTCACCCGCATCGTTCATGGGAATCACGCGAAGCTTCGCTCCCCGTTCTTCGCATACCATCTGCCACGGCACGATGTTCGAGTGGTGCTCCATCGCAGAAATCAACTCTTCGTCGCCCGCCTGAAGCTGTTTGCGCCCGTAGCTGCTTGCGACAAGGTTGATCGCTTCGGTGGTTCCCCGAACAAAGATGGTTTCCTGATACGATGCCGCATTGAGAAACTTTGCAACCTTTTCGCGTGCCGCTTCATAGGCGCGCGTCGCCCGCTCGCTCAAGGAATGCACGCCGCGGTGAATATTGGAATTCTCCTCCTCATAATACCGCATGATGGCGTCAATCACTACCTGCGGCTTCTGGCTGGTTGCCGCATTATCAAAGTACACGAGCGCCTTCCCGTTCACCCGCTGTTTGAGCAACGGAAAATGATGCCTGCATCCCGAAATGGAATGAAGCTGCTCAAAAAACTCTGCTGTCAAAATCTCTTCTTCTGTTCTCATGCCTCCACCGCGGCACGGCGTCCTTCACGGAGCCGTTCCTGGATTTTGCGGTCAAGCTGTTCCCGTAGCGGTTCGATATGAATGCGCTTCACAACATCGCTAGCAAATGCGAATGTGAGAATATCCCTCGCCTCCTCATCGCCGATACCCCGCGCACGCAGGTAAAACACCTGTTCATCGTCCAGCTGGCCAACTGTCGCACCGTGTGTGCATTTCACATCATCGGCAAAGATCTCAAGCTGCGGCTTCGTGTCCATCGTTGCTCCATCCGAAAGCAGCAGCGTCTTGTTCGTTTGTTTCGCATCCGTCTTCTGGGCATCTTTGCGGACGAAGATCTTCCCGTTGAATACTCCGCGCGCCTTGCCGTCCAGCACGGACTTGTATAATTCATGGCTTGCGCAATGCGGCTTTGCGTGGTCAATCACTGTGTGGTTATCCACGAGCTGGGTATGGGTCGCAAGCGAGAGGCCGTTCAGCGTGCATTCACATCCTTCGGCATCAAGTACCGACGCGACATTGTTCCGCACAATAGAACCACCAAGTGAAATCGAGTTCGAGGTGTAGTTGCTTTTCGACTGCTGGTACGCGTGAATTGCGCTGATATGAAATGCTTCTTCTGCCTCATCCTGAAACTTGTCATGCTCAACCACTGCATTCTCACCCAGGACGAACTCCGTTACAGCATTTGTCAGGTAGGAACACTCGCCAATATGCACATAACTTTCAACCAGCGATACCTGTGCGTTCTGTCCGGCAATAATCAGGTTCCTCGGATGAGTGACAAATGCGTCTGTTGTTCCGGTTGAAACAAAGAGAAGATGAATCGGATCCTCAACTACCTGACCCTTTGGCACATAAACAAAAACGCCATCCTGAATGAACGCTGTATTCAGCGCAGTAAACGCATTGGCATCATAGTTTGCATACCGGGAAAGATGCGACTGAACAAGCGCAGGATGATCTTTCAGTGCGTCAGCCAGGCTCAGCACCTTGGCTCCGGCGGGAAGCGAGGCAAAAGAAGAGAGTGACGGCAAGAACCGTCCGTTCACGAAGACCATCCGCGTGCAATGCAACCCGCCAAACACGAATGGTTCAATATCTACAGATGAGGGGTTTGCGGCAACATGCTTGAATTGCTTCTTCCCTATGGGTGCAACATTAGTGAATCTCCACTCCTCATCCTTCACTGTCGGAAAACCAAGTCCTGCGAAGCGTGCAAAAGCTGCGCGCCGGAGACGGTGGATTTCGGAATTTGCCGAGCCGTTCAACGTCCGTTCAAAACTATTGAAATGCTCGCGATACCAATCTATGGGATTGTTCATGGTCATGCTGTCATTTTCCTCATGCGTGAATCGCAGTAGCGCCGCTCTCACGCAGCCAATCGTAACCCTTCTCTTCAAGAACAAGGGCAAGCTCCTTCCCACCCGACTTCACAATGCGCCCGTCAACAAGTACGTGGACGAAGTCCGGAACGATATAATTCAGCAATCGCTGGTAGTGTGTCACAACAATTACTGCATTATCCTTGTTGCGCAGCTTATTGACGCCATCGGCAACAATCCGGAGTGCATCAATATCAAGCCCAGAGTCTGTCTCATCCAAAATTGCAAGCTTCGGCTCAAGCACAGCCATCTGAAAAATCTCATTGCGCTTTTTCTCGCCACCGGAAAAGCCCTCGTTCACCGGACGGTTGAGCAATGTTTCATCAAGTTCAACAAGTTTCATCTTCTTCTTGATCAGCTGCAGAAACTCGACTGCATCCAATGCTTCTTCTCCACGATGTTTGCGGATGGCATTAAGCGCCGCCTTCAGAAAATAAGTATTGGTCACCCCGGGAATCTCCACAGGATATTGGAATGCAAGAAACACTCCTTCTCTCGCCCGCTCTTCCGGATCCATCTCCAGAAGATTCTTCCCTTCGTATAATGCCTGCCCGTCAGTAACGTCATATGCCTCACGTCCTGCAAGCACCTGTGCAAGCGTACTCTTGCCCGAGCCGTTCGGGCCCATAATGGCATGCACTTCGCCTGCATTCACTTTCAGGTTGATCCCGTTCAGAATCTCATTCCCGAGTATTGAAGCATGAAGATTGTTTATCTCTAACATCTCGCTATTCCCAATCAAATTATTCTATACTGATTCATATTTCACAATTAGCAATTCGATATTCAGCATTCATTATCCACTCCTGACTCCTCACCCCACACTTCCCTCCAGGCTTATTCCCAGCAACTTCTGCGCCTCAACTGCAAACTCCATCGGCAACTCACGGAATACTTCTTTGCAGAAGCCGTTGACGATCATATTCACAGCATCTTCAGTTGAGAGCCCTCTCTGTTTGCAATAGAAAATCTGGTCTTCGCCTATCTTTGAGGTAGATGCTTCATGCTCTACCCGTGAAGAAGTGTTCTTCACTTCGATATACGGAAACGTGTGCGCTCCGCACTTGTCGCCGAGAAGAAGCGAATCGCACTGCGAGAAGTTCCTGGCGTTGGCTGCATTCCTTGCAATACTTACCAACCCACGATAGGAGTTGTTTCCAAATCCGGCCGAAATGCCTTTGGAGACAATGGTACTTTTTGTGTTCTTACCAATGTGAATCATTTTCGTCCCGGTATCCGCCTGCTGACGGTTGTTCGTCACTGCAACGGAATAAAACTCGCCGACAGAATTATCACCCTGAAGGATACAGCTCGGGTATTTCCATGTAATTGCAGAACCGGTTTCCACCTGCGTCCAGGAAATCTTGGAATTCACGCCGGCGCATTTACCCCGCTTCGTTACGAAATTGTAAATGCCGCCTCTGCCATCTTTGTCGCCCGGATACCAATTCTGCACAGTCGAATATTTTACTTGAGCATTGTCCATGGCGACGAGCTCAACAACCGCCGCGTGCAACTGGTTTGTATCCCGGATCGGCGCAGTACATCCTTCCAGATAACTCACATACGCGCCTTCGTCTGCGACAATCAACGTGCGCTCGAATTGCCCCGTATCAGCAGCATTAATACGGAAGTAGGTGGAAAGCTCCATCGGACAGCGCACGCCCT
>CAZWIN010000308.1:0-3757 GCA_964633855.1 uncultured Chitinophagales bacterium | reverse complement strand
ATTTTTGACCAAGGCATACATTGATTCCTAGTCCGGAGTCCCGTTTGCCGACCTTCACGCCATATATGAAAGTATTCTTGATACAGCAGTACATTCCCGCGGTTTCACCGGCAAAACACGGGACGGCAAATACTGGCATCACGCAAAATACATTTTTGAGTATGACAACAATCGAGTCTTGATTGAGAGTGGAACCCGGGATTCGATAGTAGAAAAGCGAGACACGCTGGGGTTATCGGGGAAGATTCAGGACGGGCTTTCGTTGTTTTTTTACGCCCGCAAGCACGTTCATTCGGGAAAGAGAATGAACATCCCGGCGATAGTAAAAGAAGAGAAAGTCAACACCTTTATTGATTTTACCAACAAACGTGAGACAGTAGAGGTTGACGCCATTGAATATCCCGTGGATGTTGTGGAGTTTGAAGGAAAGGCGGAGTTTGTCGGCATATTTGGATTGACAGGCGACTTCGAAGGATGGTTCAGCAATGACGAAGCGCGTGTACCTATCGTTGCCAAGATGAAGGTAATCATCGGCAGTGTGACGCTTGAACTGATGGAGTGGAAACGTCCGGGTTGGATTCCACCCAGAGGGGTGGATGAGTGATGGGTATTCTTGTTTTTGAGGAACATGTTCCCGCTATTCATCCCACCGCCTATGTGGCGGAGAATGCCGATGTCATTGGCAGGGTGAATATCGGTGCGGATGCAAGTATTTGGTTTCAGAGTGTGCTGCGCGGGGATATCAATTCGATTAGAATTGGCGCCCGGACGAATATCCAGGATGCTTGCGTCATGCACGTGACACATGAGCACCCTGTTGTTGTTGGCGCTGATGTTACGGTGGGGCACAGGGCGATTATTCATGGCTGCACAATTGAAGACGCATGTCTGATTGGTATGGGTTCTATCGTGCTTGATGGTGCAAGAGTAGGCATGGGTTCATTGGTTGCTGCAGGCGCGGTGGTGTTGCAGGGTTTTGTGGTTCCGGAAGGGTCGCTTGTTGCCGGTATCCCGGCGAAAGTCATCAGACGATTGACGGATGCAGAGAGGGGGCATATCCTGCAATCAGCTTCAAACTATGCCGGCTACGCGCAGCGTCATCGCAGGAGAAAGTAGAATACCATTCGTATGAGATTACGATTTTGGGGAACCCGCGGTTCGATTCCCACTCCGGGAAAGAACACCGTACGTTACGGAGGCAATACTCCTTGTGTAGAGGTAAGATTTGGCGATGATGAGCTTTTGATTTTTGATGCCGGCACAGGTATCTGCAGCCTCGGTGATGCATTGGTGAACAGTGGTGCGCCGGTGCGCGCATGTCTTGCTCTCAGCCACGGGCACTGGGACCACATTCAGGGATTTCCGTTCTTCAAGCCGATCTACATTCCCGGCAACGAGCTTACAATTGTGGGCGCCCGGCCACGCGGCATGACGTTACGGCGTATGTTCACGGATTTGATGAGCAGGGTGTACTTTCCCGTAAAGCTGACGGACCTGAGGGCGAAGATCGTTTTCCGCCCTGTGAGGGAAGATACCATCTCCATTTTCGGGGCAAGACTTTCGACATGCTATGTCTATCATCCGGCAATGACATTAGGTTACCGTCTTGAGGCCGATGGAAAATCGCTTGTCTATATTACGGATAACGAGCCATTTGACAGGGAGCTGGCAGGCTCGATGAAAACGGTTGACCGCGTAGTGGTGAACAAATATTTACGCCAAGAGGGGAATCCAAACCAGCGTATTTTTGATTTTGCCCGGGGAGCGAATGTTCTGATTCACGATGCTACCTATACGCCGGAAGAATATGTGAACCATGTCGGCTGGGGACATTCACACTATATGTTTACACTGGAGGTGGCGGCAAGGGCCGGGGTAAAAAAGCTGGTCTTATTCCATCACGAACAGGCTCACAGTGATGACAGGATTGATGAAATACTCTCGAAATGTAAAAAGGAAATCAGGAATCGCGGGTATTGTTTTGAATGTGTTGCAGCAGCTGAAGGAATGGAAATTGCATGTTAAACCAGAACGAACTTCCGGCCGCGCCTTGACAATAACTTCAACGGTACATATATTGCCGCCAGCCATGAAGCAAACGTCTGTTGATGCAACAGTATTCATGTCGAGTGTAAACCCCGGCAGGATGTCCGCAACCACGGCGGATACAAACCGGGGTTGTTTATTCTTCCGCGTTACCGGGAAGAGAACAAACTGAAGGAACCGAATGTCTTTTGTATTCAAACCGGCAGATATAAGAAAACTCGAAAAGGTACTTGGCGTTGCCTCAAAAAGTAAGGGCGCCAACTACCGTTTCGAGCTGAAAAGCCAGGATCCCGGAAGGAGCCTTTCATTGGAGATATATCCGGGTATCGCCATCGGCAAACAGAAGGGAAATCTCGTTTCTGTCTATACTCCCAGCACGCATTTGCAGCTTCACTTCTGCTCCGGGTACGTTGTCAGTGGAATGTTGGGGGAAGTCACGTTTGTGGGTGAGCATGACGGCAAACTCTCCGGCCTTATTATTGAGAAGGAAGGTGGTTGCTCCTTGTACGCAAATGTGGACAGGACTTTGCTTTCAGGGGACTTTACGCAGCTTGGGCCGGAAGTAATGCTCTCCGGAATCGCCCTTTCGTTAACCGATATGATTCTTGAGTCGGGAGATGGCGACGAGCAAACAACATCTCCTCGAAAGAAAAAGGGTGTGCGTCGCCGGCGATGATCAGTGTCCGGGTGTTTAATGCTCATGGCCGGTACCGGCTGGCGAAAAAGCCGGTGCTGGAGTACGTGAATCGTGTACTCAAGGGAGAGAGGGGGAAGGCGGCTGAGGTATCGGTTATCTTTATTGATTCAAGGGAATGTAGAAAGTTAAACAAACAGTATTTACGCCATGATTACGTTACCGATGTCATCAGTTTTGAGCTTCAGGGTGGAAAGCGGCTGGAGGGCGAGATATATGTTAATCTTGACAGGGCAAAACAACAGGCAAAGAGTTACAACGTGAGTTTCTCCAATGAAGTGGCCCGTCTTGTGATTCATGGAGCGTTGCACCTTACCGGATACACGGATGGTACTTCAGCAGGCCGAAAAGAAATGCGGCGCTTGGAGAATCGTTACCTGAAGCACTGGTTTTCACATGTGAAGGTGGAGGAATGAAGGAAAAGGTAGTTGAAATTCTCATGTACATCATGTCCGAGATGCAGGAGAGCAAAAGTATTTCCGACATTGATATGTCAGATCTGAAGAGCCGAGGGTATACGCAATCGGAGATCAGCGCGGCCTTCTCATGGTTGCACGACAATTTTCAGATGAGGAGCGGCAGCCGTACCAGCCCCGATCCGGGATCGCGGAGGGTTCTTCACGACGTGGAGAAATCTGCGATCTCCACAGAAGCGCAAGGATACCTGATTCATCTGCGAGAGCTTGGTTTGTTGAGTGATCAGGATTTGGAGAATGTGATCGAACGCGCGATGATGACCGGTTTTGAGCGCCTCACGGTTTCAGAACTTCGCACTATTGTGGCGTCCGTTCTGTTCGCGAAATCGCCCTCATCCGGCACGAACCGCCTTATGCTTAATACCGAGGATACTGTACACTAATGGCTCCAAGAAAAAAGACAAAGGCTGTTCCCGAAGAAACTGCTGCTCCTGCAGTTGAAAAACCAAAGGCCAGGCGGCGGGGAGTAGATCCGTCAAAGACCGTCGGCAAGTCGCTGATTATTGTTGAGTCTCCCGCAAAGGCCAAGACGATCAACAAA
>CAZWIN010000307.1:0-3759 GCA_964633855.1 uncultured Chitinophagales bacterium | reverse complement strand
TGAGCGCGCACTCACGGGTGTGGTTCGCGGCCGCTTTCATTGCAGCATCGCCACCCTTCTTTGCCATTCCCTTGGCGCACATTGCATCAACAACATAGCCGTGCCACATATTCGCCTTCTCGACTTTCACGGCGGCATCCTTTACCTTTGCCGGCGTTCCAAGCTTTTCCTGCGCGAACATCGTACTGCCGATCAGCACTGCCGCGGCAACCAACAACATGAGGTTTTTCATTGTGTTACACTCCTTTTGTGGATATATGATTGTGAATTGACAATTGCGTGGATTTCAGCTGCTCTTTGAAACGCTCCGCGCACTAAAACCGTTCCCTCAAATTTCTTTATGCAGTATTTACCCCGATGTGAACTTGCGGCGGCGTAATACATTGCGCCCCTACAAATGCATTCGGGGGTTCTCCATGCTAATCTCAATATCGATCCAGCTTGAATTTCTCCCCCAGATACAGCTTCCTCGCCTCGGGGTCATTCGCCAGCATTTCCGCAGTCCCTGCCATGTGAATCTGCCCCTCAAATAAGAGGTAGGCACGGTCGGTAATCGAAAGCGTTTCATGGACGTTATGGTCAGTGACAAGCACGCCGATACCACGTTGCTTTAACCCGGCAACAATCTTCATGATTTCTTCCACGGCGATAGGGTCTATACCCGCAAACGGCTCATCAAGAAGAATAAACTGCGGGTCTGCAACAAGCGCCCGTGCAATTTCTGTTCTCCTTCGCTCACCGCCCGAAAGCATATACCCTTTGCTCTTTGCGATGTGCGTGATGCTGAAATCATTCAAAAGCTGGTCGCACTTTGTCCGGCGTTCGGCGGGCGTCATCTCCAGCATCTGAAGCACGGCAAGGATATTCTCCTCCACCGTCATCTTGCGGAAGATGGACGCTTCCTGCGGCAGATACCCGATTCCCATGCGGGCGCGTTTGTACATCGCTTCACGCGTAATCTCTTTGTCGTCGAGATAGACCCGTCCGGCGTTCGGCGTAATCATCCCGACAATCATGTAGAATGTCGTTGTCTTCCCCGCTCCGTTCGGGCCCAGCAATCCCACCACTTCACCCTGTCGTACCTCCACACTGACATCTTTGACCACAGTGCGGTTCTTGTATTTCTTGACCAGATTCTCGGAGCGGAGAATCCGTTTCTGTTCTGTACTGATGGCTCTTCCTTTATCTTACTGTCGTATCATACGGAATGAACGGGGCAATGGTTTGCCTGTCCGTTGCCGGGTAAAGTCATCTTTCCTTGCCCCGGGACGGTCGGCGGACCATTGAACGCCGGCAAGCGTGTATTCCAACTCCTTGCCTTTGAGCAGGTTTTCCGGCACGTACTGCCCCTGTACGCCGCCAACTACCTTGATCGAACTCAGCCTTCCTTCTTCAAACTGCATAAAGAGCCGGTCACCGCTGGTTTTGTTCAAACCGTTTGCAAGGGTATCGTCATAGAGATGATACACACTCGATGCCCTTGTGTCAACGGTAATGTGGTCAAGCTCCTGGTTGGCGAAATGCATCGACAGCGTTTCGCCTGTAATCTGGTCAAACCGATCGGGCCTCAGCGTGTCGCTCCGGGAAACCGCAACGGCATTGCCGAGAACAACAACCGTGTGAAGCCTTCTCTGCTCCAAGTATACATTGATCGAATCACCGGACACTTGCGACTGATGGTACCAGACCATCGGTTTGACGCGCAGGTTAATGCTGTCATGTTCGGTAAAGAATACCGCCCTTCCGCCGACAGCGGAAAGCGAGGAACGCACAATCTGCACACTGTCAATGGCAACCAGTTTCCGTACGCTGTCACGGTACGATTCCATCACCTTGCTGCGGACAATAAGCGTATCAATCCGACCGGGCATGCTGGTATCAAACTGGACAAGCACAGGCTGTTCCGTCATCCTGCTGAACTTGGTCAGCGCATCGCTTTCAAACTTCTGTCCGCTGATGGCAACATTATCCGCCGCATTGAACACAGTGACATTCCCGAACGCCAGCGACTGTCTCGTGGGACGGAAATAGACAACAGAGTCGGCAATCAACACTGAGCCGGTATCACGAACAGTCACATTCGTTTTGAAGGAAGCCCGCTTCGGCTCGACAAAATACTCGGCATACTGCGAAGTCACCAGCAAGTTGCCGTCATCGAGGCTGACACTATCGAATGCTTCCGCCCTGCGGGCATCCTTATGATATCGCCCACGAGGAGCGTGCATCGTAATGCTGTCATCACGGACAACCACATTCCCGAGCAGGTCAACCTTCCCGGATTCGAGATACTGTATCGCACGGTCGCACGTGACGCGAACGTTCTCCTGGCTGAACCTGACGTTCCCGACAAGCTCACGCGCTTTCTCGCCGTTGATGACTCTCCCGACAAGGCTGTCCGCGTTTTCAAGCAGTATAACTCTTCCCGGCTGCCCGTACAGAGTGAACGGAAACAGAAGCGTGATGAACGCTGCTATTCCCGAAAGGCAACGCCAGAATTTCCGACGCATGCTACTCCTTGGTAACACTCTGGCCGGTGACCTTGAAAATCTTGTAGTTCTTCAAACTCTGATCGCTTTCCATTCCATGCCCCATGATATGTTCATCCGGCGAGATGATATCCACAAACGCATCAGTATGAATCAACCGGTCTGCATCATTCCAGAAGAGGCGTTCTGTCTTCAATACCGTACCGCTGTCGGAAGTAACGACAACATTCTCATACGCCTCGAAGTCTCTCGTACGGTCATGGATCTTTCCCCAACGCGCCGTCAGGCGTGACGTATGTTTTTCAAATTCATCATAGAAGTCAACAATCACACTATCTTCAAGAAGGGTATATTCCTGTGCCGAGTAAACGGAAATATGTCCCGACCAGAGTACGGCTTTCGTTTTTGCCGAATCGGAAAACCTCACGGTGCTGTTCCAGCTTTCCTGCGACGGAATGTCCTTTGTAGAAATGGAGACAACAGAAGGCTTTATCTTTTCCTCGCAACCGCAGAGAAGCACAATGCCGGAACAGACACAGAGAAGAACACTTGCCGCACGATTCATCCCCCTTCCTCGCCTCCGAGGCCGAGCTTCACAAGGTCATGCAGGTGAATAACACCGATAGGCATGTGCTGATGGTCCACCACAATTACCTGGGTGATATTGTAGGATTCCATTTCCTGCAGTGCAACAGCGGCAAGGGTGCCTGTGAGTATCACTTTTGGCTTTGCAGTCATCACCATTGCCGCATGAGTGTTGGTAACATCGGTGGTCTTTTGCAGAAGGCGGCGCAAGTCTCCGTCGGTAATAATGCCTTCAAGCTTCCCCTTCTCGTTCACCACGCAGGTACAGCCCAAACGCTTTGTCGTCATCTCCATAATGGCATCGCGCAGAGGAACGCTTCCGGTCACTTTTGGAATTGCATCGCCGGAAACCATGATTTCATCCACTCGCAACAGCAATCTTCGTCCGAGCACGCCGCCCGGATGGTAGAGTGCAAAATCCTCTTTGCTGAATTCCCGCTCCCTGAGCAGGGCAATGGCAAGCGCATCGCCGAGAACCAGCGCCGCAGTTGTTGATGATGTCGGCGCGAGGTCGTGCGGACACGCCTCCTCTTCCACCGAAGCATTCAGCGTTACCGTGGATTCGCGGGCAAGCGTTGATTGCATTTTCCCGACAAGCGCAATCAATGGCACGCCGATCCGCTTGAACATCGGCAGAAGCTGCTGCAACTCGGCCGTATCGCCACTCTTTGAAAGACACATCACCACA
>CAZWIN010000306.1:0-3773 GCA_964633855.1 uncultured Chitinophagales bacterium | reverse complement strand
AGGAGAAAGTACATATTGGTATCGTGCCAGATGAAAAGCCGCGTGCGTACGGACTTTCACAGAACTATCCGAATCCGTTTAACCCTCTTGCGGTAATCGCCTACACACTCCCTGAGGATGTTCAGGTGAGTCTCACTGTCATAGATGTCCTTGGGCGTGTGGTAGCCACACTTGTCAATGAGCATCAGACGTCGGGATACAAGTCCATCAGCTTTGATGCGTCGCGTTTTGCCAGCGGCGTGTATCTCTACAAGCTTACCGCCGGTTCATTTACCGATGTGAAGAAGATGATGGTGGTAAAATAAACAACGATCACATTACTAATACCCAGAAGCCGCTCGTTTGTTCAGGGCGGCTTTTTTACCTCGTCCTCTTAATCACCACCAGCGTTTTATCATCTGAAAAATCCTGCAGGCGGTTGTGCTTTTGCACATCCTCCAGTATGAGTTGGGCTATTTCCTTCGGTGTTCGCTGCCGGTATTCCTTCAGTTTCTCCACAAGCTTTTTCTCGCCGTACATCTCGCGGTTCTCATTGCTCGCATCGGAGACGCCATCCGTGTACAACAGCAGAACATCCCCCTTATGCATGATAGTGAACTCTGCGCGATACCGTTCGTTCGGGAACGGCCCGATAAGTTGTCCCGTGGCGGGGAGCAATTCCACATCGTTGGACTTTGCGCGCAGAAGAATCGGGTTGTTGTGGCCGGCATTAATATAGAAGACCAGCCCTTTCTCGGTTGTGCTCAGTTCGAGATACACCAGCGAAATAAAATGTTCGGGCGAAAACGTCCTGTTCACCAGCATGTTGATGCGGGCAATTAACGTACTGATTTTAGTCTGGTACTCCACGCCCATGCGCAATGCGCCGGAAACATAGAGTGCCTGTGCCGCAGCAGAAAGCCCTTTACTTGCCGCATCGCCGATGACAACGCCGAGCCGGTCCTTATCATCCGTTGCATGGAGGTAGTCGAAGAAATCACCTCCGACGATCCGCTCGGGCAATGACACGCCATACAGTTCGTAGTTTTGAAAACGGAGTTCGTGTTCCGGGAGAATACTTTTCTGGATATCACGCGCTTTGTCGAGGTCGCGTTCCAACTCGCGCGCCCGCTTTTCTACCTTTCTGTTTTTCAATGCTGATGTAAGCGCATTACCGATGATATTCAATGCATACGACATATCCTGCTTCATGAAATCGGCATTGATGGCGAGGACGTACTGGAAGAGGCTGTGCCCTTTCCACGGCACCTTCTCGCCGACGCCCGTGGCGGAGTAGAGCCTGATTCCTTTCTGGAGGAGATATTTGTTGGTTTCTGTGCCGACAACAGTGCCTTTTCGCGGCAACTGAAGAAACATCGGATAGTCTATGATTTGCAGGCGAAAGTTTTTTTCAATGTGGTCCATTTCGCCCTCCTGGTGGATCAGGCGATAGGTGCCTTGCGCAGCTTCCAGTTTCCAGATGCGTCCGCCGCGGATGGGGATTTCTTCGTTCCTGATGATCTCTTCGAGGATGTGGACAAGCAATTGATCATCCGTGCGGAACTTTTGCTCGCCAAGCAACTCAATTGTTCTGTAGAGCCTGTGTTGATTCATTACATTCCGTTATTATAGTTGAATGTACCCAATGTACGGGTAAATCCCTGTAATCTCAATCTTCAGGCAGCCCGTGGAGGATTATGAGAACGAAGATGAAAAGAGGATTGTCAAACGGTGCTTGAGAAAGGTCAGGCCTCTTCGATGAGGGCCATTGCAACGACATGGTTGTGTGAATGCGAAATGCTGAGAAGGATTGATGAACCGGAGAGCAGCCGTTGCAACTCACCGTGGAGCAGTACGGTGGGTTTTCCGTTGTTGTTGTTTTTTACCTCAACGTCCTTCCACCGGAATTCTCCCGCCCATCCGGTGGAAAGCGCTTTGCTGACCGCTTCCTTGGAAGCGAAGCGTGCCGCAAAGTGCTGAAACCTGTCTTTTTTTGAAGTGCAGTAGGCGATCTCGTCGTCAGTGAATATTTTGTTCAGAAACGCGTCACCGCTGGTTTCGATACTCTGCCGGATCCGGTCAATCTCGATTATGTCAACGCCTATTCCTCTGACCATGTACGGGTTACCGCCGGTGCTTTTTGTTTTCCCTGTCAATTACGTCCAGCATTTCGGAGATGTCGTTGATTTCATAGTCCGCATTGGTTTGTACCGTGCCGAACGTATCTCCGTAACGCGCAAATACCGTTGTGATTCCGACTTGCGCCGCGCCAACGATATCACGCTCTGCCCAGTCGCCGACCATCAACGCCTCGTTTGCCTCGACGCCGAGTCCTTTCAGCGCCAGCCGGAACGGCACCGGACTTGGCTTCCGTTCTCCGGAGTCGTCAAAGGTTACCACACAATCAAACAGATGATGGAAATTCAGGTAGCATAACCGGAGCCATGCTTCGCGGCCGGGCGCGTCGGAGACGACGGCGAGTTTCATACCGCGTTTGATCAGCTCCACAAGCGTCATATTCACATGCGGGTAGGGAACCAGTGCGGCCTCTCTTGCCTTGCGATACGCAATAATGCCTGCCGAAAGAATTTTGTTGTCCACTTTCTGGAAGTGGTCGTACAGTAACTGATCGAACACGTTCTGGAATTCCATGCCGCGCTCTTTGTAAATGGTGTCGATCCTTGCCTGCACTTCGTCCGTCGAGAGCGTCAGGCCGGCATCGATCATGGAGCTGATTGCCGCGCTGATCGCCTGCTTCTTCATACTCATGAAGTCGACGAGCGTGTTATCAAGGTCAAATATGACTGCCTTGATCATCCGGTTATCCTCTTGCTGTTCGTGCCATGCGCGCCACCTCATCTTCGATGTATTCGCGGAGGACGGGTTTCACAAAAACATTTTCCAGCCCGATTTCATGAAGGGCCGTCGCCAGCACAGATGCCTTGCGCGGCGGCATCAAACGTTTGTTGACGAGGAGAACCTTTTCCTCCTTGAGGATGCAGTAACCTCCTTCAAAGTCGCCCTTTTCATACCGGACTCTGACGCCAAGTTGTTGCGCGAGATCCTGCAAATCTGTCAACAGTTGCTCGTGTTTCATTACGCCTGCAGTTGTGGTTTCTTGAGTGGTTGGAAGACGACAAGCCCGACGATAGTATAGTAGCACAGGAGTGCAATGAAAGGCACGCCCGCGAGCGCCGCCATGCGCTCGATAAACAATGTCCGGAAGACGTCGTTGCCGGCGGTGGTGAAAAACTCCTGATAGATCATTTTTGCGTCAATGGTCATGGTAAAAATCTCGACGGGAGCAAACAGATAGAAAAGCACAGCACTCATCATCAGCCAGCCGTGTTCTTTCAGTCGGAGCGGCACAAGCCGGAGAAATACTGTAGCGCTGATCAGTGTAAGCACGTACCCGGCGGCGATGATGCCTGAAATCTGGGACATCAAGCGGAATATTTCGCGCTCTGCTTCCGGCGCGATGGCATCGGAAAACTCCAGCGTACCCGGTTTCAGCAATGTATTTCCAAGCAACGCCCGATAATGCACCCCGCCAAGCCAGAAGAAGGAAGCTGCGATGAGGATAAGGAGGGCGATGCGCCAGGGCGGAACGCGGTTGCTGTCATTCATGTCAAAAGATACTAAACTTGGCTGCTGTTTTCAAGAAAGATGCTTGCCCTCACGTTTCACATCCATACTCCAGTTTTTGTACCAGCCGAGGTCATGAAGGAGAGAAAGGAGATGTTGAAATGATTCTGCGGTAAGAGACAAATAGGTGTCGTGAAAACGTTCACGCA
>CAZWIN010000305.1:0-3783 GCA_964633855.1 uncultured Chitinophagales bacterium | reverse complement strand
ATCAACAGAACAGTCAGGCATCCAATAATGGCGATGCGCAGCATCATCGAGCGTTTCAGCCAGTTGTCGTTCATACACACTCCCTCAAGTTGTAGTTTCCTTGTCCGGTCTAGTCCCGGATGGTATCAAAGATCAATGCCTGGTTCACCAAAATACATTCAACAATTATTTTGAGATATTGAGAAGCAACGCAAGCGCATCAACATGTTCCGTAAATGCCCTCCGGCCTGTTGCAGTCACGGAATACGTTGTTTGCGGTTTCCTGCCCTGAAATGCCTTTTTTACTTTGATGTATCCTTCCTCCTCAAGCGCATTTGCGTGTGATGCGAGGTTTCCGTCGGTCACCCCCAGCAGTTCCTTGAGCGAATTAAAATCAAGCACATCCTGAACAACAAGTGCGGACATGAGGCCCAGGCGGACCCGGTTCTCAAACATCTTGTTCAGGTTGTCAATCTGGTGGCTCATCGCTCGTATGTGAGATAGATGCGCAGCCCGAAAACGATGTGGCCGACGCCGAATCCAAGCGCCCAGAGATTCAATCCCTGTGTCTCAACAAATGCCGAAATTATGCCAAGGAGGAGTTGCCACAACCCGAGAAAGCGAACTTCCGTGATGGTGTATTTGCTTGCAGTGAAAAGAGCAAGGCCGTAGAAGAGGAGCATCACGGATGGGAGGAACGAATAGGCTTCGTGCACAATCAGGGCAATGCAGAACACGCCGCCCGTGACAAGCGGGATTACGAGCTCAGCGACGAGGTGTTTGGTTGTGGCATTCCATACCGGCAATCCTTTCCGCGCGGCCATGCGGCCTGAGAACAATAGTACAACGATGATGGCGGTACAAAGAACGGCAGCAGCATCGGCAAACATATACAACAATATCTCGTCCGCTGCAAAGCGCGAAGTGATAGAGTGAGCGAATACCACACCGGCAAGCGCAACACAACCGATGATAATTCCCGCCAACCCGCTCAGCGAGAGCACTTTTGAGGACTTCTCCATCATCGAGCGGATTTCCGACAGGTCTCTCCCGGGATCATTCATAGCACAACTCGTATTGTTTTGCAAAGTACTTTGTACTGCAAAGTACAATACAATTCTGATTAAGTCAAGGGCGAGCGTTTATTTTCTTTCGGGCGTCTGGGGAGGGTCGTCTTTCCATAGTCTTTTTGGCAGGCGTTCGGTTATACCGGTATAGTGAAAGCTTTCAATTCTTTCAATAAGGCAGGGGTGAAGAGGATTTATTATAGGGAAGAAAAATGCCCCGGAGAAACAACGGGGGGCAAGAAGGACTTGACCTGCAATTCGCTTTGTGGCGGAGTTATGAGCCCTCCCTACCGGAAATAGAAAGGCCTCTGTTGATTCCAGAGGCCATTGTTGTAGCGGGGAGTCGAACTTTTTCTCACCCACAACTATTGTATTTGAGCTATCCATTTGAAACAGCAGTTTGCGGGACATTTGACCGACTAGCGGATTTTGTGGCACCATTGGATTCCTCTGGTATAGAATACGAGTCGGAGTGGTGTCCACAACAAAATGGCCCACCCTAGACGATTCTAGCCCTCTCCGCATCATGCCCACCCTCTTCCTTCTTCTCCCACTTCACCCATCTCAAATCCAGGACAAAGATCGAGTAGAGGACCGGAACGAGAAGGAGCGTGACAAACGTGGCAACAGCCAACCCTCCGATCTGCGCATAGCAGAGAGGTTCCCAAAGTGGCCCGCCATGCGATGCGAGCGGAAACAATGCAAACACCGTTGCGCCAACCGTAATCATCACAGGACGCAATCGAACAATGCCGGCGTCCAGCAATGATTCAATCAGCCCGGCACCCCGCTCGTGTGCTTCTTCGATGAAGTCAAACAGTACAATCACGTGGCTGACAATAACACCAATAAGGCTGGCTACGCCAAGGAATGCCATAAACCCGAACGCGTACCCCATGAGCCACAACGCACCAAATGCCCCCACCATTCCGTACGGAATTGCCGCAAATACGAGCAACGGTTTGACCGCATTTTTGAATTGGATGACAAGAGCGAGGAAAATCATCCCGATGGATATTGCCATAACGACTGCAAGGTTCTTGAATCCTTTCACCTGTTCTTCATTGTCGCCTCCGATCGCCATCTTGAATCCGGGAGGAAGCTGGGCTTCAAATTCGTTGAGTCGGCCCATGGCGGCGTTCAGCACCTCCGATGAAAGCACGCCTTCAACCGGGAAACACGATACCGTCATGGTGCGAAACTGGTCTCGCCGCAAGACTTTCTCCTGTTGCATTGCATAGGTAGTAGTGGAGATTTGCCGGAGCGGCACCTTCCGGCTGCTCTGCGTTGAATAGACGTAGAGGTTCTGAAGATCGGATAGTTGAGCACGTTCTTCCATCTTCAAACGTGCAACCACAGGGATGCGTTTATCGCCCTCACGCAGATCTGCAACCTGGTAGCCGTTCATCCCTGTTGCCGATGATGCCGCGACATCTACATTGGTAATACCTGCCATGTTGGCTTTGTCTGCATCAATCTCCAAATTCACCATGAAGCTCTCGGCGCCCCAATTATCCTGTACCCGCTCCGCTGCCGGTATTGAGCGTAAAATGGCTTTGACTTTCTCCGCCTCTGCCCTCAACGTGACGATATCATCTCCCGAGATCCGGATCGCTACGGGCGCGCCAACGGGAGTCCCGGTTTCAAGTTGGCGGATGTTAATACGGGCACCCGCCACTGTCCCGGAGACTGCTGTTTGGAGCGTGTTCACCAGGTGTTGTGTATAATGCTTATCATTTGTCTCGATAAGGATCTGAGCGTAGTTCTGTTGTCTCGGTTCAGGCGATACTGAGAACCAGAACCTCGGGCCGCCACCGCCAACAAAGGTTGTGAGCGATTTCAAGAGTTGGAGCGGCTTTCCACTCTCATCCTGGTGTGTCTTGCCATACTCTTCTGCAGTCGCTCTCACAATGGATTCTGTTGTTTGTGTTACTTCCAGTGTGGCTGAGAGCGGTGCGTCCTCCGGAAGCCAAACATCGGCGTATGCAAGGTACGAGAGATCCTTAGGAAGGAACTGCGTTTTGAGTTGCCCAATAAAGAAGCCGCCAAGCACCAGGAACGCAAGCGATCCGGCAAACACCTTCCACCGATGGTTGATAGCCCATTGCCCGATGCGGTAGTACCAGCCCGTGAATCCTTTTGTGCGCCGTTCTTCAATCGACTTCTCCGCTTTCTTGCCCGGCCTCAACAGGTAATATCCAAGCACAGGAATGAATGTCATCGAAACGATGCGCGATGCAACCAGGGAACAGGTCAACACAATTGGAAGGCTGTAAAGAAACCGGCCCATGTCTCCCGTGAGCAGCAGAAACGGAAGATAGGCAACAATATTTGTTATTGTTGCAAAGAGGATTGCGGTCGCAAGTTTCGTCGGACCAAGCCATGCCGCAATCAACGGCTTGTGGCCATGAGCGAGATCCCGCTTGATTGAATCTCCGGCTACCACGGGGTCATCAACGAGAAGCCCAAGTGCGATGATCAGCGATGCAATCGATATCTGTTGAATGTCTATGCCGAGCACAAACATCATCCCGAAGGTCATTGCCAACGTCAGCGGAATGGAGAGTGCCATAAGCACCGCCGAGCGCCATTCCCAGAAACCAATCAGCGCCGTAATAACGACAAGGATAATGGCCTCGTACAAACTGTTCATGAACAAATCCACATTTTCAACAACCTGCAGCGGCTGGTCGGAAGTACGGGCATACAGAAGGTCTTCCGGCAGTCGTTGTTTTAC
>CAZWIN010000304.1:0-3814 GCA_964633855.1 uncultured Chitinophagales bacterium | reverse complement strand
TAAGGTACTAGCCCGGCCACCACGCCTTTCTACCTCCCCTGTTACCGCAAAACGTGTCTTCCCTTGGAGGCAACCAACTTGTACAGTGCAACTGTCTCTCACCGCCGCTCTGTACGGTGAAGGGAATTGTTATTTTGAGTGATGATTCTCCTAGCGGTTTGATTCATCAGACCCCTACGAAAGCCGCTGTGGAGAAAAATCGTATCGCATTTGCAATTGATGAAGAATCCCGAATTGATTCTTGGAAAGAACATTCGTGCTTTTAAGGCAAGGGTTCCGCGTGAGGTTCGCACACAAGGTTTTCAAGATCTCTCCTGGCAACGCGGCTTCTCTGAACATAGTATTTCCAATGACGCAGACCTTCATCGCATTCAAGAATATATCGTGAACAATCCGTTGCAGTGGGCTCTGGACGAAGAGTATCCCGGGAATCTCTGATCATGCCTCACTTCACCATCCTCAACCAAATGTAACAGCTTGAACACGAACGCAACAACATAAGAATCATACGATACATCTGTGTTATCAATGCCATCCGTGGTTATCTTCTGTTGCCGCCATAATATTGACCTTTGCAGTTCCAATTCCTATACTTACCCCATGTTTTCCGGTCTTCGCAAAGTCATCCTCGTCTTGTTGCCTCTGTTGTTTCTGGCTCGTCTATTGACAGCAGCCCCGAGCATTCGCGCCATCTCGATTGCGGGAAACAAAGCGTTCTCCGAGCGTGAAATACTCGGATGGCTTTCATCCGCTCCCGGGCTGGCATTGTCTCACAAAGTTTTGGAGAGTGACCGGCGAAAGGTTCTTCAGTACTACCTTCAGTCCGGCTATTACGATGCTATTATTGAACCAGGCGGTGTTGAATACAATGCTGACAGCAGTTCGGTCAATGTCACTCTTCGCCTCAATGAGGGGCAGCAGACTGTTGTCGGCACGCTGAGCATAACGGGTTCTGTGCAGTTCGCTGCGGCAGAACTTCTCGAGATATTTGACACAAAAGAGGGGAGCCCCTTGAGCCAACCCGTGCTCGAGCGGGATATTGATGAAACACTTGCTCTGTATGAACGCATCGGGTATCCGTTTGCTGAGTGTACTGTGGAGCATACGGAAATCCGCAGCGGCGAAGAGAGGAAGTTGCTGGATATTACTCTTCACTTGACGGAAAACGGTAAAGTCACTATTGATGAAATCCGTCTAGAGGGGAACAAGGAAACAGACCCCGGAGTGGTGGTTCGCGAAACCCGGTTTGCATCCGGAGAAACATTCAATCCCGCAAAGGTCGAAGCGATCCGGCCGCGGTTGATGAGGTTGAATATTTTCACAGATGTCGCGGAGCCTGAGCTGTATATCCGAAACCAGAAGGGCGGGTTGCTCATCAAAGTCCGCGAAGGAAACACCAATACATTCGATGGTGTGATTGGCTATGTCCCCAGCGGCGCCTCAGGAGCGTCCGGTTACGTTACAGGACTAGCCTCGGTTTCCATGCGCAATCTTTTTGGCACCGGGCGCAAGTTCAGTTTCCGGTGGCAGCGTGAAGACCGGCTTTCGCAGGAACTGGGGATGAGATACCTCGAGCCTTGGATTGCGGGCTACCCTGTAAACATTGGTGGAGGCTTTTTCCAGCGGAAACAAGATACATCATACGTGCGCCGTGCGTTTGACCTGAAGACGGAACTGATGCTCTCTGATGACCTTGTTGCATCCGTGTTGTTCAATGCGGAAAACGTCATCCCTTCCGACACGACGTTCCGGTCGGTTTTTAAGAGTACGACTATTTCTTTTGGCGCTGAGATTCAATATGATACGCGGGATGATTTCTTCAGTCCGACATCCGGTGTCCGTTACCGTACAGACTACAGTTATGGCACGAAGCGATTCAGGAACATCCCGACTTCTCTTGCCCAGCGGGTAAAATCAAAAGCCACAGTGCAAAAAATTACTCTTGACCTGGATTTTTTTCTCCCGGCTTTTTCACGGCAGGTGATCGCATTAGGTTTGCACGGAAGGGAATTGCAGAGCGGTCAGCCGGAGGAAGGTGAGATGTTCCGTTTTGGCGGGGCAAGGTCGCTCAGAGGCTACCGTGAAAATCAATTCCTTGGTTCGCGTGTTGCGTGGTCAAATGCAGAGTACCGCTTTCTGCTGGCACGCCGTTCATTTATTTACGGTTTTGCTGACACGGGCTACTATCTTCGCCCGGTGGATGAAGTTCGTGCCATTCCCAGATCCGATGCGTTCACATACGGGTATGGCGTCGGCATTCAACTCGAAACAGGGCTTGGTATCATGGGTGTAAGTTTCGCGTTGGGAGAAGGAGATACATTCACAAACGGCAAAGTTCATTTCGGGATCATCAATGAATTCTAACCTTGAACTGAAAGAGGCGGAAGTCCGCCGTGCAATGATGCTGCAATACGAGCGCGAATTGTGGAGCAATGGCATCGTGCCTGTGGCAGGTGTGGACGAAGCAGGACGGGGCCCATTGGCAGGTCCGGTAGTTGCGGCAGCGGCGATATTCCCAATGGACACTTTCATTCCGGAGGTGAACGATTCAAAACAACTTGCGCCCGAACAGCGCGAAGAGCTGTATCTCCGGATTATGAACGAAGCAATAGCTGTCGGAGTGGGAGTGGTTGATCATCGCACCATTGATGAAATCAACATTCTGAATGCAACATTCAAGGCGATGCACGAAGCAGTCAAACTGCTTTCCATCGGCCCGGCTCATCTGCTTATTGACGGCAACAGGTTTACCGATATGGGAATTCCGTACACAACGATTGTATCGGGGGATGCGTTGAGTTTTTCGATAGCAGCTGCCTCAATTGTTGCCAAGGTAACCCGCGACCGGATGATGATGGAATATGATGCTCTCTACCCCGGGTATGGATTTGCCTCGCATAAGGGATACGCCACACCACGGCACCGTGAAGCGATCGCAAGATTGGGATTCTGTGAGATTCATAGGCGGTCATTTGAGTTGAAGACACAGTTGGAGTTGAAGTTTGGGGAGGCGCGGTAATTCAACACAGAGACACAGAAAGAATGAGGTACTCAGAGAAAGAATCTAATGAATTGACTAACGAAGTGATGGAATCAAAAGAATTGTCAATGGCAAACTCTAATATCTCTGTGCGCCTCTGTTTCTTTGTGTCTCTGTGTTGATATAGAGTAGTGCTCATGGCTACCACAAAAGAGAAAGGAAACGAGGGAGAAGCACTCGCCGCGCAGCACCTCAAGGGGCTTGGCATGGAAATTCTTGAGATGAATTACCATTACGGCCATGGCGAAATAGATATTATTGCAAAGGATGGAGAAACCCTCGTCTTTTGCGAAGTGAAATCAAGGAAGAGTGATGCATATGGAGACCCGGAGTATGCTGTCACTCCCAAAAAACAGCAACAGGTACGTCGCATTGCGAAAGCTTATCTTTATGAACACGAAATAGAGGAGCATCTTTGCCGGTTCGACGTGGTCGCCATAAGGCTGTATACACGCACCCCCGAAATCAACTACATCAAAAACGCATTTTAGGATCCCGCTTGTTATGAGCTTACCGCTGCTTGCGTTTGTGTTTCTCTCCCTTCTTGTTGTTGCCTATAGAATGTATGGCGGTTGGGTGGCGCGGCAATTCACGATTAATGATGCAAATGTTACTCCCGCCCACAAGGTCAACGATGGCGTTGACTTTGTACCGACACAGAAATTCTATCTGTTTGCACAGCATTTTTCAGCGATTGCCGCTGCAGGCCCGATTGCGGGGCCGATTCTTGCCTGTCAGACGTGGGGATGGATACCATGCCTGCTGTGGATAAGC
>CAZWIN010000303.1:0-3820 GCA_964633855.1 uncultured Chitinophagales bacterium | reverse complement strand
AAGGAATTTCATAATGCTGGAATGTAGAAAAGCCTTACACCACTTGCAAGGTTGCATTTCAGAACCCTCTTCTGTAACTTGATGGCGGTTGTATTGCCCGCCTTTTCCTCAATTCAAAAGGAGCTTAACGTTGCACAGAGAAATCCACGCTTGGCATAGTCCCAGTCTGGATAAACAGATGGAAATTGCAGTGTACGGCCACTATGGCTTTGCGTTGCTCATGTTTCCAACCGCGGCTGCAGATTACCTGGAATACGAACGCTTCTATCTTATAGATGCCATCAGACCGATGATTGATGCCGGCAAACTGAAAGCGTTTTCCATCAACAGTATCAACAGTGAAAGCTGGCTGAATGAGCACGTACCGCCGCCATATCGTGCGTTGCGCCATCAGCAATACAACCGGTACATTGTGGAAGAGGTTGTGCCGTTTATCAGGAGCAAAACGAGCGACGAGACATCCATCATTACCACGGGTGCAAGCCTTGGCGCCTTGCATGCTGCAAATACGTTCTTCCGTCGCCCGGATCTTTTCGACGGCACCATTGCCATGAGCGGCTCGTATGATATTAAGGCATATTCCGACGGATATTACGACGACAATTGTTACTTCAACAGCCCGGTGGATTATCTCCCCAATCTCAACGATGAAGCCACGCTGAACAACCTTCGCTCAAAGCAGCACGTGTATATTCTTTCAGGCCAGGGTTCATACGAAGCACCGGAACGTTCCATACAGCTCGGGCAGATTCTCTCGTCGAAAGGCATCCCGCATCATGTGGATCTCTGGGGTCATGATATACCACATGACTGGCCGACGTGGCGCGCCATGCTGCCGCATGTACTCGGGACACGCTTCTGAGTTCGCTGGCAGAGCTTCAGAAAAAAATTATCGTCTGCCGGTTGTGTCCGCGCCTTGTACGCTGGCGGGAGAACGTTGCCAGGGAGAGGGTAAAGCGCTTTGCCAATGAGCAATACTGGGGCAAACCCCTGCCGGGATTTGGCGATCCGAACGCGCGGTTGTTGCTTGTCGGCCTGGCACCCGCCGCACATGGCGGAAACAGGACGGGACGTATGTTCACGGGCGACAATAGCGGTCACTGGCTGTACCGCGCATTGCACAAATCGGGATTTGCGAACCAGCCGGAATCTGTTCATCGAAAAGACGGATTGAAGCTGAAGGATTGCTACATCACCGCGACATTGCGTTGTGCTCCTCCTGCAAACAAACCATCTCCACGAGAGATTCATCGTTGTGCGCCATTCCTTCGGAAGGAAATTCTCCTGCTCAAGAAGGTTCGCGTTGTTGTCGGGTTGGGCAGGATTGGATTTGAAAATGCACTACAGGCATTTCGTGATCTGGGGTTGATTGCATTTGCCCGGAAACCGGAATTCGCTCACGGCGCGGTGCACACGCTGGGAGAATACACCTTTATCGCTTCGTTTCATCCCAGCCAGCAGAACACATTTACGGGAAGGCTTACGGAACCTATGTTCGATGAGGTGTTTGGAAAATCCAGAAAAGCATTGGCACGAAACTGAAAAAGAAAGAATGAAAACACGCCACCCCCAACCCCTAAACCCGAACCCCGGAACCCGCCAACGGTACCATCTGGCCGTTCTGTTTTTCTTTTGTGCCACGGTCGCCCTTTCAAACGAATCCCAAAAGCAAATGATTGCCTCAGTTCTCGATCACCAAGTCCAGGCATGGAACAAGGGCGATATCGCGGGTTACATGCAAGGCTACTGGCATTCCGACAGTCTGATTTTTACCAGTGGAGGATCCGTAAATCGCGGATGGAGGGCGACGCTTGAGAAATACTCCGGGAAATATGATTCAAAAGAGAAGATGGGCACGCTTGTGTTCAGCAACATGGAAATTTTCAGCCTCTCGGAAAACGCGGCCTGGGTTCTCGGAAGGTGGGAGTTACAGCGTTCAACAGACCATCCGCACGGAATCTTCACGCTTGTATTCAGAAGGTTTCCCGATGGCTGGAAGATTGTCCACGACCATACGTCCCTTTCAGCTGACTGACTCCCCGGTTACTTCATGAGTAAGCTCGCTCTCATTCTTTCCGGCGGTGGCGCTCGAGGCGCGTTCCAAGCCGGCGCTCTCGTTGAACTGTTGCAGTTTTTTGAAAAGACGGGAAAGCGAATCAATATCCTCTCCGGAACATCCGTCGGCGCGCTGAACGGCATGAGCATTGCCCAAGCCGTTTCGCTGGAAGCAGCGCGTTCGGAAATTGAGCTTCAGTGGAAGAAGATAAGCAACGACGACATTTACCACATCCGCGGCTGGGAAATTTTTGGATTGATGTTGAAGTTTGCAACGACGCGGATGGATTTATGGCCAACGGTTCAGGGCGTTGATTCATTGTTTGACAACACCCCGCTCTACAAGAAATTTGTGGAGGGTTACCTGAACATGGAGATGATCCGGGCAAGGCACACGGTGGATCAGTTTTACGTGTCGTTAAGTTCGCTGAATACCGGCGCCGCATATATGAAGTCCATCACCGACGAACCGGATGTCCGCAGAGCAATGGAATATATCATGGCATCCACCATAACTACGGTTGCATACCCGCCGGTGAAAATGGTGGTTGATGATCCGGCGATTCCTGATCATCTGCGGGGCCTTCCCCAGCTCTACGCTGATGGAGGGATCTCCAACAAAACCCCGCTGAGGACTATTCTTGATGTTGGCGGCATCAGTGAATTGTATGTGGTGAATACCTACCCGACGTATCCCAACAAAACGGAAGACAGTATCAGGGCAAGATTCCCCAATGTCTTCTCTATGTTGATGAGAACTGCGTTGGAATTGTTGCCCAACCTGTATTTCCTGCGGGATATGGAGAATGTTGAAGACGTCAACAATGATATTGAAACCTGGGAGGCAATGAAGACGAAGGTACTCGCTTCAATACCCGATCAACAAACGAGAAACAAGATTGAACAGATGATGAAGGCGGAAGAGAAGAGGTTCTCTTTCAAGGAAGGCGAAAAGAATGTTGTTCACCCGGTTATTATTTGTCCGGATGAAGAACTGCCGGTGCAGGACACGGAATTTGTGCAGCCCAAGCTGGGCGAGACGTTTGAGATGGGAAGGGGGAAGGCAAGAAAAGTGCTGGGTGAAATGAACATGCCGGGCGCCTGAATGAGGAACGCTACTTTATTAAGATTATTCTGAATGTTGTCCCCTGTCCTATTCCGCTCTGTTTCACAAATAATTTCCCCCTGTGATACTCCTCGATGATGCGTTTTGAGAGGCTGAGCCCCAGTCCCCAACCACGTTTCTTTGTGCTGAATCCGGGCCGGAAGATCTCTTTGTGAAGTTTCGGGTCAATCCCCTTGCCCGTGTCCATAACATCAATGATTGTGCGGCCGCCAACCTGTGAAAGTGAAAACGAGATTTTGTCCGCGGGGCCTTCCATCGCATCCAATGCGTTCTTCATGAGATTCTCGATGACCCACTCGAACAGCTCGCTGTTGATGCGCGCCATAAATACTCCGGGAGTATCAATGGAGAGTTGCACGCTTCTTCCGGTCTTCGGTATGCGCCGCGAAATGTACGTGATCACTCCCTGAATGACATCAATCAGGTTTTCTTCTTTGAGGTCAGGTTTCGATCCTATTTTGGAAAAGCGCGCTGCAATTTTGTTCAAGCGCTGAACGTCCTGCTCCATCTCCTGCATTGTGTCCGACAGGCCGGGGTTTCCCGCGGCATGCCCTTTCACAAGTTCCACCCACCCCATCAGACTTGAAAGAGGAGTCCCGAGTTGATGCGCCGTTTCCTTTGACATGCCCACCCAGATGT
>CAZWIN010000302.1:0-3835 GCA_964633855.1 uncultured Chitinophagales bacterium | reverse complement strand
TGCTGAAAGACCTCATGGAGTAATTGATAATGTCTGAAAAAAACACCATACCGGAAGACAACAATCCTGTCAGGAAAAAGCTGAGAAGCCTTCCTCAAGCCAAAGCGCCCTGGTATTTTGAGGCACGGCTTCAGCAGAGGATACGTGGCGGAAGCGGGAGGCAGGGAAGTTGGTTGTTTACAAAACCTTTGCCTGCGTTGGCGCTGAGCGCTGGCGTTTTTCTCTTTGTCTGTGTTGCGGGGTATTATGCGCTGGTAGCACCTTCCGCTGAGGAGCAGCAGATGCAAATACCGGAATCCGGGAGTACCACCAATTCAGGCATTCAAACGGCTCCGCAACAAGAACAGACAACCGAGGCTTTGGAAGAGCATGGTATTCCAGCTGAGACGAAATCTGGCCCGAATGCTCCTGCCACAGATGTTACTATCGAATCTGGGCTCCATGGTGAAAGCCACCAACTCATGCCTCCTGCAGGTTCTGTTCAACCTGATACGCTTGCGGATTCACTAAGATCCAAAAAGGATAGTCTAAACCTAAAGAAATAGCAGCACCAATCAACAAAGTTTCGGTAAAGGGTGAGTGAAGTTTGCTCACCCTTTCGCTTTAGTGAGCACATGATCGGGAACGAGATGATTCCTGCGTGAGTAGAACTGCGGGTTGGGATATTAATTGAATCAGATCTTACTCTCGTAGAGGTGGGAATTGGAAATGGATTTGGAAGATGGAAATACCAAATCCTCGAATTTTAACGATTTTCAAATTTCTCCTTGACTTATACTATCCCATCACCTAAATTATGCCATTATAAAAGACATCTAAAACTTTACTTTAAGCGAAGGTACCAGGCAAACCTATGGTGGGAAAGTGCCTAACAATACTAGTCGCTGGTTTTCTTCTTTATTCCGCTTCTTATTCCCAACCCGTCACGCCGCTTTCAGAAGAGCAAGATTATGCCTTTGGCTATGGTCTTCACAGAGACGGTCAATATCAGCTTGCAATTGAAGAACTCGGCAAGTTCCTCCAGAAATACCCGAACAGTGTAAAACGAGCCGATGCCTCATTCTTAATTGCTGAATGTTTCTTCGGGCTCAATAGGTCTGCAGCAGCGGTTCAAAGATATGAAGCATTTGTCAGGGATTTTCCATCAAGTTCACTTCGGGATGACGCTCTCTTCAGGTTGGGTGAATTGCTTTTCAGCAGGGAAAAATATCCGGAAGCAATCAAACGATTCACCCAAGTTCTTGAAGGATATGCGGAAAGTGATCTTGCCGGTGAAGCTGCCTATTGGATCGGTGAATCTCATTACAAACAGGAACATTTTGACGGGGCGCTGAAGTACTACCGGATCAGTTTTGAAAGATATCCGCAGAACCGGTTGGCGGATTATGCGTTCTATTCTATCGGTTGGGCGCAGCAGCACGCAAAGGAATACGCGAAAGCGATTGATACATACAAAAGCTTCCTTGATAAATTTCCCAGGAGCAATTTACTCTCCTCAGCACGCGTACGGGTTGGTGAGTGCCACTATTATCTGAAGGAATACGCTAAAGCCGCGGAAATACTGTCGGAAGCTAAAGGCCTGATTGCTGAAGAAAACGAACGCGGTGAGGCGGAATACCTCATCGGCGAATCATATTACAACCTTGAAGACTACCCCAACGCTCTTCTTCGTTACCAGGCCTTTTTGCGCGACTATAAAGGCCACAGGCTGGAAAGGGAAGTGAAGTATTCGCTGGCATGGACCTTCCTCAAGGAAAACAACTATGGCAAGGCAATAGCAATTTTTGATGAATTGTCTGCCGGATCCGATGATATTGCACAGGCTGCAGCCTTCCGCAAGGCGCTGGCGCTCAAGTCGGAAAACAAGACCGGTGATGCCCGTGCTGTACTCTCTGCAATGATAGCAAAATGGCCGAAAGGGTCCTTTGCTGATAACGCAACCTACGAGTTGGGCATGCTCCGGTTTGAGGCTAAAGAACACAAAGCAGCTCAAAGTGATTTTGCAGCTGTCGTGAAGGAGTTTCCTCAATCTGATATTCTTGCGGAAGCATACAGAATGCTTGGCGAGTCGTATCTTGCTTTGAGTAATTATCAGGAGGCCCTTGAAGCCTTTCGTTCTGCTCTGTCCCGGGAGGGATCTCCCGATGTAGCCGCTGATGCACTCTTTCAGCTGGGATGGACACAGTGCAAGCTGCAAAAATATGATCAGGCCGCCTCCACATTTCAACGTTTCCTGAAATCGTATCCATTGCATAAACGGATTGATGAAGGTTTCTTCTGGCTTGGCGAGGCACAATATCAGTCCGAACGGTATAAGGATGCGGTGAAGAGTTATGCCGAGGTTGTGAACAACCATCCCAAAAGTGCAAAGTACGTTGATGCTCTTTACGGTTTGTCATGGTCGCAATACCGGTCTGATGATTTTGACGGGGCGGCGCGTTCCTTTGAGCGCATTGCTCAAAAGCACGGCAAAAGCCGCTATGCATTTGATGCGCATATCCGGTTGGGTGACTGTTATTTTGCAATGAAGGATTACAGCCGTGCGGCCGGTGCCTACAGGAATACAATCACATCGTTTGGTAAAGAAGATGGCCTCGATTATGCCTATTACCAGTTGGCGCAGGCAAATATCAAGGGTGGCATGCTTGAAAAGGGGATTGCTGAATACCTGAATCTTCTTTCCAGATATCCGAAGTCCAAACTGTCTGACGATGCACAATACGGGATTGGTTGGGCGCGCTTCCAGTCGAAGGAGTATCAGAAGGCGATAAAGGAATTCCAGAAACTGATTGCGGCGTATCCGAAAAGCGAACTGGTACCCCGTGCGTTCTACAGCCTCGGAGATGCATATTACAACACCAAAGAATACGCATCGGCGGCGGCATCCTACCGTTCCATTCTCGAGCGCTATCCTTTGAGCCAGTATGTCCCTGATGCCATTAACGGGATTCAGTACTGTTACGTATTGTTGGGAAAGGAAGATGAAGCGGCGCGTGTCATAGATGGATTTGTTGCCGCTCATCCCGGCAGTGCAATGGCCGATAAGCTGTTTCTGAAAAAGGGGGATTTGTATTTCAGCCAGAAAAAATATGATCGCGCAATAGATGAGTACACATCCTTTCTTGAGAAGTTCCCTTCAAGCGCACTTGCAGCTGATGCCCGGTATTGGATGGGGAAATGCTACACCGCAATGGACAAGACAAAGGAAGCGGTGGAAGCATATACGTTGGTGATTCAATCACATTCTTCCTCAGTGTTTGCCGCCTCGGCAATGCTGGAGCTCGGATTGCTGCACGCTGATGCCGGCAATTATGACCAGGCAATCTCCGCATTTGACCGCCTGGAAAAATCATATCCCGCGAGTGAATCGGCTCAGGAAGCTGCATACCACAAAGGCTCGGCACTGCGTGCCGCTGGTGATCTGCGCAAGGCGGAAGAACAATTTTCTCTAGCGGCTTCAAAATACAAAGGGAAACTTTTTGGAGATAAGAGCTTGATCGGACTCGGAATGGTAAAACAGGCCGGGAAGAGTTATAGCGAGGCAGCGTCTCTGTTTACTGAAGTCGCCACCAGAAGAACAGATGAAGTTGGAGCCGAAGCCCAGTTCAGGATAGGTGAAACACTCTTGTTTCAACAGCAGTACAAGGAGGCAGTGTCTGCTTTTCTCCGTGTCAGATATGTCTATCCATCCTCCCAGGACTGGATTGCGCGCGCATACCTCAAAGCAGGCGAGTGCTACGAGAAGATCTCCGATAAGGGGAAGGCCCGTGAAGCGTATCAGACAGTGTTAAAGTCTCATAAGGAAGATGCTTTCGGCAAAGAGGCAGACAAAAGA
>CAZWIN010000301.1:0-3837 GCA_964633855.1 uncultured Chitinophagales bacterium | reverse complement strand
GGCGCTATCGTGGTAACTGCCGTCTATCTTCTTGCAAATCTTTCCTATCTTTTTCTCCTGCCGGTACCGGAGATTGCCTCTTCGTCACGGCTCGCTTCTGATGCAATCAGCAAAGTGCTGGGCCCTGCCGGTGGAACCATGATCGCTTTTACCATCTTTCTTTCCACTTTCGGGTCCGTGGGGATTTTCACCCTCACCGCACCGCGCATTTATTTTGCGATGGCAAACGACGGGCTGTTTTTCAAACAGGTTGCAGAGATTCACCCCCGCTATCATACACCTGCGTTTGCAATCATCGTTCAATCCGCTTGGGCGATAGTCCTTATTTTGTTCTGGGGGACATTTGACAGGCTGATATCTTATGTGGTATTTACTGATTGGATTTTCTTCGGGCTTACCGGTGCAAGTGTTTTTATTCTCAGGAAAAGAAAACCGGACACGCCCCGTCCGTACAGAACGCTTGGCTATCCGGTCACCCCCGCAATCTTTGTAAGTATTTCCGCCTGGTTTGTTGTCAAAACACTTCTTGAACAGCCGGCACAGGCGCTGGCGGGATTGGGATTCCTCGCCCTTGGAGTTGTGGTGTATTATCAATGGAAGAAAGAGGCGGTACTGCGCAAATAATATGTTCTCCTTTACTCCGGTTCCCCGATGAGTTACGATATTACTGACTTTCAAGCAGATGTTATAAAGCGAAGCTTCGAGATTCCCGTTCTGGTGGATTTCTGGGCGGAGTGGTGCGGCCCGTGCAAGATTCTCGGCCCGGTACTGGAGAAGCTTGCAGAACAACAGAAGGATACATGGGTGCTCGCAAAGATAAACAACGACGTCCACCAAGAACTTGCCGCAGAGTATGGCGTGCGGGGCATCCCCAACGTGAAGCTTTTTGTTGACGGAAAAGTAGTGAATGAATTTACAGGGGCGCTGCCGGAGTATGCGGTAACACAATGGCTGCAGAAGGCATTGCCGGACAAATTCCGGAAACTTCTGGAGCAATCACAACAACTGATTGCCGAGAACAAAATCGCTGATGCACAAAAGGTTCTCGAGGAAATCCTCCGGCAGGATTCTGCAAGTCACAAGGCGCGGGTGTTGCTCGCCGGTACACTGGTGCAGTCCGATGCCGAAAAGGCGTTGCAATTGGTTGATGGAATCGAAGAAGATTCAGAACACCATCCGATTGCGGATGCAATTCGCACATTTTGCGGAGCAGCAGCAAAGCTCGCCCGCCCGGAAGATTTGGAGGATCACCCCGTCAAGCAGAATTATCTTGCCGGGCTTACAGCCTTGACGCTCAGGGATTTTGATACTGCTTTGTCACAGTTCGTGGAAGTCATCCGTGAACACCGCTACTACGATGATGACGGCGCGCGCAAGGCATGTATTGCCATTTTCAGAATACTTGGCGACGGACATGAGGTGACGTTGAAATGGAGAAGGGAGTTTGGGAGCGCTTTGAACAGATGAATGTCGGAGTTCCGGTTAGGGATTTGCGGTTGGAGGTTAGAGAAACCGTAGGAAAACCCAGTATACCAGAGTGTTGGTAATGGTCAGCGGAATGCCAACCCTTGCAAATTCCCAGAACGTGACCGTCTGCCCTGCCTTCTTTTCCGCATTCTGAATAATAATGACGTTGCTTGCGGCGCCCAACACGAAGAGATTCCCTGCGATAGTGCTTCCTGCAGCGAGCGCCATCATTTCCGGCACACCGGCTCCCGCTTGCAACAGCACCGGCTGAAACAACGCCACTAATGGAACATTAGAAATGAACTGGCTGAGGACAACGCCGACGGTCAGAATCATTTCAGAGGTTGCTATGTTGATGCCAAAGCCGGCCAAAGCTGTTTGAAAAACTCCTGACTGCCAGACACTTTCCATCAGCACAAACATCGCGGCAAAGAACACAAGCGTGTGCCAGTCAATTCCGCGCAACACCCGCCACCTCCGTTTACTCCCCAGAAGAACCGGCAGGCAAGCTGCGACTGCTATGTGAGTGAGGTGGAATCCTTCCGCAATACCAGCTATTGCAGTAATGATCTTCAGCACTACCAGTACGATAATAATACCCAATGACACACGCGAAAGAAGGGCAAGATCATGGTCATGGATCGGCTCCTGTGAGTGGCTGAGTTCCGCTTCATGAAAATCATCCTGATAAAACCGGCGCAGCATGTAATATGCGATCACCATATTCAATATCGTGGGAAGTAAAAGCCATCGCAAAAATGATCCGAAAGGATTCTGCAACCCGCCGTGTAATGCGATCAACAGGTTTTGGGGATTCCCGATTGGGCTCATCACACTCCCAATCGTCACCGCAAATGCGAGAGCAAGCAGAAGAAGCTTTGGCGACATACCGTGTTTACGCGCAATGAGCAGAACAACCGGAGTACCGATGATGGCAAGAGTATCGTTCATGAGAAAGGCAGAAGCAATTCCAGCACCAAAGAGAACCATCAATAACAGCCGGTCCCTGGACCGCGCCCGTTTGAAAAATCTATATGAAATATGGGCGAGGTAGCCGCTTTCTTCCAACGCTTGTCCGACGACAAACATGCCGAACAAAAACACCATCACATCGAGGCTGATTGATTGCAGTGCCGATGCAACCGAAATACTTCCGGTCACAAGAACAACAACAGCCCCAAGCAGCATCGCCTGCCAGATTTGCACACGGAGGGAGCCAATTTGACGTACTGCAATCAGGATGAATACTGCGGCAAGCGTCAGGAGGGGTATGTTGAGTGAGGTAATTAATGAAGAGGGTTCTTGCATTATCGCGCAGGGATGAAATAAAGAACGCCAGCCTAGTGCTGGCGTTTGCGTGTGGACTGGGAGGGAATCGAACCCCCGACACAAGGATTTTCAGTCCTTTGCTCTACCAACTGAGCTACCTGTCCGGATTCTTCACTGCTTTAAGATACAAAATCGAGGGGAGAGAATCAAAAGAACTCAATCCAAACTCGTTGCATCCCGTTGCCCGATGTATTCAACAACGTCCTCACCGCCATCGACGCGAATGATATTGCCGGAGATGAAGTACGATTCATCATGCGCAAGAAGTGCGATTGCTCTTGCCACATCCTCAGGAGTTCCGTTACGCAACGACGGGTTTTTTGCCTTTGCAACATCCAGCATCTTTACTGCTCCGGGAATTTTTCGCAATGCGGGTGTATCGGTCACCCCGGCAAGAATGGTGTTTGCGGTGATGCCCATCGGGCCAAGCTCAAGAGAAAGCTGGCGGACATATGATTCAAGTGCGGATTTTGCCGCTGAGACTGCCCCATAGTTCATCAACACGGAATGTCCGCCGGAGGACGTCATCGCAAAGATACGCCCTCCCTTCCTCATCAACCCGCGGGAAACAGCCCCCTGCGTCCAATACACAAGCGTATTCGCCATAACATCCATAGTCATTTCGATCTGTGCCTGTGTGAGCATTTCTTCCGGCTTCATCGAAACAAGCGGCTTCAGGCTGCCGAAGGCAAGTGAGTGCAACAACACTCTGACGTTTGCTTCAGCGTTACCGGCAAACTCCTGCTTCATCTGGTCGAGGACTTCGTTCCGCTTTCCGGGATCGGATGCATTAATATTAAAGAAGCGAACCTTGGCTCCCGTAGCTTCGAGATCCTTCATCAATTGCTGAACGCCCGGCATCGTTGCAGCGCGGTCAAAGTGAACACCAACGATGTTCATTCCACGTTTTGCAAGCTCCCTGGATGCAGCCGCTCCGAAACCGCTTGACGCGCCGAGGATGAGGGCCCATTCGTTTTGGGAATAGGAGAAGTCTGATTTCACTGGTTCACCTTTTAAACTTGAAGTTGGAGATCTGTTGCG
>CAZWIN010000300.1:0-3846 GCA_964633855.1 uncultured Chitinophagales bacterium | reverse complement strand
ACATCCAGCAAAGATCAGCAGCAGCTCTTTATTCAGATTTACGGAAACATCAAAGAGTTCAATTTCGAGTAACATCCATGAAAGGGATGGAAATGAAGGGACAAGGAAACTTGTCCCTTTTTGTTTATTTTGCAACCAAATTGTGCAATCAAAGAATTTGACCCATGCCTCCTTCCCCTCTTGACGAAGCTGTAGTTGTTGCGGCGTATCGAACGCCGATCGGCCGTTATGGCGGCGCGCTCAGAACCGTCCGGCCTGATGATCTTGGTGCAATCGTCGTCAGAAAGCTTGTCGCTTCACTCAAGCTTGATCCTGCAACCATCGATGATGTGTTGTGGGGATGCGCGAACCAGGCCGGCGAGGATAACAGAAACATTGCACGGATGACTGCGTTACTTGCAGGCCTTCCCTACGATGTCCCGGGCAGTACCATTAACCGGCTCTGCGGTTCAAGTTTGGACGCGATCATTCACGCGGCCCGCGCAATTTGGTCCGGCGATGCACATGTTATTATCGCTGGCGGCGTGGAAAGCATGAGCAGAGCGCCGTACTCCGTTCCAAAAAATCAGGATGGGACCTTCGGCAATGTGACGGCTTTCGATACGGCGTTGGGATGGCGCTACCCCAATACGGCTATGCAGGCAATGTTTCCTTTGGAAAGCATGGGAGAAACTGCGGAGAACGTTGCGGAAAAGTACGGCATCTCCCGCGAGGACCAGGACGCGTTTGCTTTCACCAGCCATCGTAAGGCAGTTGCGGCCCAAACAAATGGTCTTTTCGCGGATGAGATTGTTCCCGTGGATGTCCTCCTAAAAAAGGGCATTCCTCCTCAACCGGTCGTTTCCGATGAGGGACCACGGGCCGATACGTCACTCCAAAAGCTGGCAGGATTGTCACCGGCATTCCGGAAGAATGGAACAGTCACGGCAGGCAACTCATCTTCTCTGAATGATGGCGCAGCCGGACTATTAATCATGAGTAAACAAAGAGCACGAGAGCTGGGTTGCAAACCATTTGCGCGAATTGTTTCGACGGGAATCGCCGGCGTGGATCCGCGCTATATGGGAATCGGCCCCGTTCCAGCAGCCCGAAAAGCCCTTCAGAAAGCAGGCCTGTCAATTGGTGACATTGATATCGTTGAGCTGAACGAGGCCTTTGCCGCCCAGTCCCTGGCCGTAATAAAGGAACTTCAGCTTTCGGTTGAAAAAATCAATCCCCTCGGCGGTGCGATTGCACTCGGTCATCCCCTCGGGTGCAGTGGAGCCCGAATTGCAACAACACTTCTGCATGAAATGAAGCGACATCGCCACCGATTCGGACTCGCTACAATGTGTATCGGAGTCGGCCAAGGAATCGCCGCAATTTTCGAGAATATGGCCTGAGACTTCAAACGGGTAATCCGTTCCCAATCGGGCAAATAAACCGGCCAGTGAACACCGTCACACTGCCTTCCATTAGACTTCCCTATCATTAATCCAGCGTTCGGGTAATCTTCCCTGTCTCTCTCCGAGACAAATTCCTGAACGCCGCTCTCTTCTTCTCGAATTCTAAAAAACTCTAATAAACAAACATACTTTTTCAGGGGGATTCATGACTTCATTCAAAACCATTCTTCATGGATGGTTAACAACCTTTGTAGCCCTTGTGCTGATTTGTACTTCCGCCTACGCGGATGGCAATGAGACACTCGGGACACCTTCGATTACGATTGCTTCCGGATCCGGATTTGTCGCTGCCGGAGTGGGTCTTACACTATCCCAGCCGGGAGTAATCAACCTTAATGTTCCCTTGGGTGTGACGATCAACCAAGTGCTCTTGTATTGGGAAGGCCAGCACAGCACCCCCAACGGTGACAATCAAATTACCGCCAATGCCAACAATGTCATAGGCACACTCATCGGGGGGCCAGATTTCTTTTTCAACGAGAACAATGGAACTTTGCCGATTTACAGTTCTACGTACAGGGCGGATATCACTGCTCTTAATCTCGTTTCTCCGGGAGCTAACGCCGTGTCTATCGGAGGGATGAGTTTTGGATATGCCAACAACGGGGCTGGTCTCCTTGTCATTTACGATGACGGTACAGATTCAGAAATTAAGCTGGTTGATGGAAACGATCTGGCGTACAAGTTCTTCCCTGCGCCACGTACAACCACAATTGCCAAGACCTTTACCTTTAGTGCGGCGGCGGACCCACGTAGTGCCAAAATATCATTGTTCTTCTCGAGCATTCAGGGAATTACATCAACGGGAGGTGTCGTGCGCCCGAACGAAGTCAGGGTCACCGTTGGTGCTACGGTGCATGTCTTTGATGACGAGCTCCTGAGCAGTGATGGTCAGGAATGGGATACATTTACGAAACTCATTCCCATACCGGCCGGCGAAACACAGATGACTATCCAAGCCATTTCGGGTCCGGGTGGTGACGATGATCCAAATACACCTGCACCGAAGCCCGCTTCGCTTACCTGGAATGCTGCAGCTATGAGCTTACAAACGCCGGAGGAGGAGTGCACAGGAACCATTGGTGACTTCGTTTGGAAGGATTCCAACTGCGACGGTACGCAAAATGGCGGCGAGCCGGGGATTGCCGGTGTTGTCGTCAGGTTGCTTGATTGTAACACAGGTGCCATCCTCGACGCAACCGTAACAGATGCCAATGGACATTATGCGTTCACTGGTTTGTGCGAGGGATGCTACAAAGTCAAAGTAGATAGCACAACGCTGCCGGCGGGCATGACTCCAACAACCTGCAGCAATACGCCAAATGTTGGCACCAACAGCAACTGCAGTCCTGCCGAAGTCAATCTCGTAGGGGACAATGCTGTTGACAATACCATCGACTTCGGTTATTGCCTGCAAGCCGGCGGGCAGGGTTGCACTCCTGGATACTGGAAACAGCGGCAACATTTTGGATCTTACCCGGGGCCGATTACGCCTAGCACTCTTTTCTCGTCCGCAAATACGGGATTTGAAAATGCTTTCCCGGGCAAGACTCTCTTGCAGGTCCTTGGCCTCAATGGAACAGGCAAACTAGGACAGCTTGGCTTCCACACTGTTGCGGCGTTCTTGAGTTCAAAGACGGTCAACTATGCGTTCACGACGGCACAGGTTGTCACTATGTTTAACAATGTTTACCCGGGAACCGACGCCGCATACGAAGCATTGAAAAACATCTTCGCCGCAGAAAATGAACGGGGTTGCCCGCTTGGCCGTAACAGTGGAAACAATATCTCTCCGGGTAACACCGATGAATCCGAACATCGTGGAGTGCTTCGTAACTTCCCGAATCCCTTCAACCCGTCAACCGAAATCTACTTCCAGATTCCGGCAGATGCGAAGGTGACACTGAGGATTTTCAACATGCTCGGTCAGGAAGTTAAGACGCTTGTGAACGCCGAACTTGGCGCTGGGGCCTACAATTATACATGGGATGCCACCGACAATCATGGAAGTCCGGTTTCGAGCGGCGTATACTTCTATCACATCAGCGCTGGTGACTTTACGGCCATGAACAAGATGAGTCTGATGAGGTAGTTCCTTCGGTCCTGGATTTTAGCAGGGTCGTTCCAATATCAACGGGGGCCGTCTTTCAATCGAAGATGGCCCTTGTTTGGTCTCTTGAACGTGGTTCCCATCCACGCATCATGGCGATTTGAATGTTCTCTATCAAAACCAAACAACAAACACAATTCGGGGGATTCATGATTTCATTGAAAACCATCCTTGGATGGTTGACAATCCTTGCGGCCATTGTTCTCGTTTCGGCTTCTGCGTTCGCCGATGGCGACGAAACACTTGGTCCGCCATCAGTTGTTCTTGCGCCGGGCTCGGGCTACGTTGCGG
>CAZWIN010000299.1:0-3865 GCA_964633855.1 uncultured Chitinophagales bacterium | reverse complement strand
TTCTTCCTCCGCCTTTTGCGGTTCTTCTGTCTGTGCCTGATCCTCGGGTTGTTCCTGCTGGAGTTCCATCTCTTCATCGAAGCCCTCTTCCAGCAGAGGGTTCATCTCCAGTTCCTGTTTGATCTTCTGTTCGAGGGCTAGTGTGGGGAGCTGCAGCATCTTCAGGTACTGGACCTGTTGAGGCGACAGCTTCATCATCATTTTATGTTGGAGCGAGAGATTCAGCATAGATGGGGGGTGTAGCAATTATTCCTTACCGCGTGTTCCTTTCGATTCACAATACCGGACGAATTGTTCATACCACTGTTCGCCGTACTTCCGGCTCAGCGGCTCTTTGAGGAAGCTATGAAGGCTGACCTGCTTCATCTCACCCGAAATTCTTGCCGGCTGGCACTCATCAATTTGTTCGTACCGGAGATAGTCGCGCCCGAATTCCCTGATACGGATGGGGAACAGGTGACAGGACAGTGGCTTTCTCCAATCTGTAAGCCCGGCTTCAAATGCACGTTCAAAACTGCAGTATGCAATGCCGTCATTGAAATACGCAAACGCACATTCCCTCCTGTCAATACAGGTCGTGGCAAAGTCTCCACTGCGGCCTTCATACATTCCCTGCTGCCCGATGAAGCGGAGGCTTTTCTCTCCGAGATACTGTTTCGCCAGCGGAAATGCCTTTTCAATTTCGAGGACTTCATGATCCTCAAGCGGTGCGCCTCGTCCGCCCTCGAGCGTACAACAGGCGCCTTTGCATTTCTGGAGGTCGCAACAGAATGCCGACCGTGCAACGTCGTCATCAATAACTGCTTCGCCGATTACGAACATTCGATTTCCTTGTCAGCATCCGCTTTGATATGGTACGTTTTTTCCCGATAAGAGAAAAGGGAAAAACAGGGGTTGGGGTTTAGGGATGGGCTTTGGAGACGGATACTACACGACTTTGAGGAACATCTTCCCGGGCTTTTGTTTTACAGCGCCTTTGAATTCCAGTGACAGCAAATGCACCAACGTATCGGATGTGGAAAGCCCGGCGCTCTTGGAAAGCGCATCAATATGCATCGGTTCCTCATCCATGACATCGCAGATTTTTTGTTCAAACAATGTGAGGGTTGGAAGGGGTTTCTGTTGCCTGGGCCTATCGGCACCGATGAGGCGCCCTAAACGTGGCCCGAGTTCGTTCAGGAGATCATCCATGGATTCCAGCAACACGGCATTGCCGTTCTTGATGAGAAAATTGGTTCCGCTCTTCCGCTTCTCGTTCACGGGGCCGGGTATGGCGAACACGTCACGGTTTTGTTCGAGCGCCGTTTTTGCCGTGATCATCGCGCCGCCATCAAGTCCGGTTTCGACAATGATTGTGGCGATACTGATGCCGCTGATAATCCGGTTACGACGGGGAAAATTTCCTGCATCGGGTTTGGTTCCCATCAAATACTCCGAGACGAGCGCTCCATCCTTCTGCATGTGTTTCACAAGTCCCGCATTTTCTGAAGGATAGATAACGTCTATACCCGAGCCGATCACTGCAACAGTCCGGCCGCCGGATTTGACAACCGCTGTGTGGGCTACCGTGTCTACGCCGCGGGCGAGCCCGCTGATCACAGGGATACCAAGCCCCGCGAGTTCCGTAGCGAACAGCTCCGCCATTTGAGTTCCGTAGGAAGAAGGGTCCCGGGTCCCTACGATAGCGACGGAGTATTTGTCTTCATCTGTGAAGCTTCCGGAAACAAACAGAAACGGTGGCGGATCGTAAATCTTCTTGAGATTCTCCGGATAGTCTTTGTCCCAGAACGTGACAATCCTGCCATGAGCCTTTTCCAACCTGCGAAGCTGGTCATCAACAAAGCGTGTATGCTCAGTGCCGGAGTTTCTGAAGAAGCCGGCAATAGCGGACGCAGTTCTCCGGTCCATGCCTTCAGCTGAGGCAAGCTCTCTTGCGGTTGCCCTAATAATGGTTTTGGTGTCTTTGAAGTGATTGACCAGCGCGCGAAGCCGACCGGGCCCGACGCCGGGAACAGTGGAAAGAATAAGTATGTCGCGGATATCTATGTGCATATTGAATGAGAACTCATCCCACACCTGCGGGCCGAAACGCTCTCTGGCGTGCAGGCCTGTCCCCCTTCTCTTGATGTAGAGAAGGGGGTAAGGGGGTTGAGTTGGAATTTAGAAGGTTATCTCATTCTACCACATCCAACCCATCTACCACTGCAACAATAACGCTATGTACCGGGATTTCCTTGCTCTTGAGAATCTGTGCAGCAGCCTGGCCTTCCTGCACAACCAGAACAGTATCTCCTACGCCGGCATCAACAGAATCGAGAGCGAGGAGGTCTTTGCCCAATGCGGCACCGTCAAGCGTTATCGGCTGGACGCTGAGGATTTTCTTGTCGTGAAGCTTGTCGTTCTTTTGTGTAGCAACGATTGTACCGGTGACTTTGCAAAGAAGCATATGGTATTCTCTGGTTAATAATTGATGATCAGGTTCCGGGGAGCAATTGCAGCCGTTCCGGAAGATGTGCACGGTCTGCAAGCACCCTCAACAACGGCCCCGGCGTGTTAAACTCCACAACGCTGACTGAAGCAACCGGGCACGCAAGTCTGTAACGGAAGCGTCCGACGTCAATCCCAAGCAGACCGCAGAGGATGATGCGGATGGTTGCCTTGTGGGAGACGATCAGCACATTGCCGTCGTTGAACTTTCCTTTGATTTCCTCGATCACGCGCAACGTGCGGCGGTCAATTTCCACTGCCATTTCTCCTTCATCGGGCGCGTGCCATGCCGGATCCGCTGTCCAGCGAATGTACGAATCATGATACACACGGTCAACCTCGGTGGTGGTTTTCCCTTCCCATTTCCCGTAGCCAATTTCTTTCAGGTCGTCGCGGAGTTCCATTGACATTCCCGTGGCTTTGCAGATCGGCTCGGCAGTCATTACGGCGCGGCGCAACGGGCTGACATATACCGCTTTCCACGGCGTTGAGTGATAAGCAGTGGCAAATGCTTCCGCCATTGCCATACCATCAGGGGTCAGGTCCGGATTAAGCCCTGCGCCGCAGAAAACATTGTCGCGGCTCATCGGCGTTTGTCCGTGGCGGAGGAGATAGAGGGTGAGGGGCATAGAGTTCACAAGTTGATGAATAACAGATTAAACCAGACTTTCCAATAACATTCACCCCCTAGTCCAAACTATGTGAGTGCGTTATCGTTTAGGCTATCAATGATGGTTTCCCATTTATTAAAGGTAAGGGTTGGCATCATCGTAGGCCAGTGTGAAAACCGACTTGCCTGAAAGATCTTTCCCATGTTTGGCTCGGTACTTCTTTCTATAACCATCATGTTTTGGTGCAAGAACAGAATAGAGTTTTCTCTTGATCACTGCTTTCTTGCGGAAATACCCCCCTGCCACCCAAGACCTTTCGCCGGTCGACGTAACTTCAATTGCACGGAAACGATTTGATTCTGCAAAGGCGATAACGTCCATTTTCTTTGCAATACCATAAGTAACCGAAGCTTGTACTCCTCTTCGTTGCAGTTCAGCAGTAATAAAATACTCTCCAGCCAAATTTAGATTCTATTGTTGTTCATTACCCATAAAGTCAAATATTTCGAGCAATTCGTTGTTATTTAGTGTTTAGGATGCTGGATCTCTTTCTCAAATCTTGTAGCAACTTCACTTGCTTCCTCCATCGTCCTTGCCTCCGCAATCACACGCACAATCGGCTCTGTGTTGGATTTGCGCAAGTGCACCCAGTAGTCATCAAAATCCAGCCGCAGGCCATCCTCGGTATTGATGCGGGCTTTGCCGGAGTATGATGCTTCGAGTTTCTTCAGCACTGCATCAGGGGAGATTGTGCCGAGTTCAATCTT
>CAZWIN010000298.1:0-3867 GCA_964633855.1 uncultured Chitinophagales bacterium | reverse complement strand
GCAACTCTCGCTCGGAAGTGTATAATGCCCGGGCATCATACCCGGCGGTAACACCGCGTGTGACGGAACGGAACTGTGGTTCAAGAATCACCTGAATATAATTCTCGCCGATTGTTTTGTACACCTCGGCTGCTTTATCCGGGTTAAGATGAAACAGTGCACTGACTTCAAGCTGTACCGTAAGCCCCTCCTTGGAAGGCACCTCCATAACCTCCTTGATCTCCTCTGTCTTGACGGAAAAAACAATGACCCTTGCCAGGGGATTAATCATGTTGATACCGGCTTTGAGCGTGTTGTCGGATACGGTGCCAAACAAATCCACCACGCCGACATTGCCCGCCGGAACAACAGTGAATATCCGCGAGACAGCAATAAGAACGAAGAGCCCCATAATAGCTCCGGATACAAGCCTCGATGTGCGGAACATCGGGTTGCGCTCAGCTTGGAATTTCCTGTTGGCTGCGCGCCAGGCAAAAAAACTGACCACAACGACTATGATACTCAGAAGAAAAAGCATAACACCTCCAATGAAATTAAAGTGAAACGACGTTACGGACTATGAGCGGCGGAAGCGGCCGCCGTGCCGTGTTCTGCTACAAGCAAGAGACAATTTCCAATAGGGCGCTCTCCTGTCGGGTCTGAGGGAGAGTTGACAATATCACCGTTGATAACCATGGTGGTTGAACCACCGCCATCAAGGTTCAGGCCTTCGTAAACTCCGACCGAGATCATAAGCCGCGCAAATTCGGGTAAAGACATTCCTGCGCTCGATTCCTGGCGGCCGTCAACGGCAAAGAGATACAGTATTGTTGAATCGCGTGAAAAGCCGACTCCGCTCCGAGGATGTCTTTTGGCAAACACAGATGCTTCAGGGTTCTCGGGAAAGCCGGCCATTTCAAAAACACTTTTTCCATTCCTGACGATTCTTGGCCAACCGCCAACCAGTTCGCTGATCCCCCGCCCTCCGGGCAGCATGCCAAGAACAAGGCGGAGAGAATCGCCCGGTGTATAACTTGTGTCCAGAGCGGTGCGCCATTGCTTGTACGCGGCAAGAATGATCTCATCCGAAGGTATCGGCAGGTTGTCACCGCGTAACCCAGATCCAATACCGACACAGAACAGAGTGTCGGAAGCCTGCCTCACAATACGAAGGGCAATGGCCGTAACGGAAGTATCATCCGCCGTTCCAGGCGTTGTTTTTCCCGCATACTGATTGAAAAGCGAAAGCCCGCCTTTCCTTGGAATAGTGTTGATGCCGGAGAGTTGGCTGGAAGAACCCCCCCTCCAGAGAACCGTTCCCGAGAAAACGAACTGGTCAATAAGCGGCCGCCTGTCGAGGGTAATAGCAAACTGCGAGTTCGGCACGTCAACATACTCCGGGTGATCGCCGGGTGACGCAAACGCTTTGACAAAAGTCCCATTGATGATGTGATTGTTCTGGACTTCTCCCGTTTCAAGGTTGAAGTAGTCGCCATTCAATGCAACAACAACATAGCGCGAGTTGTTGCTCTTACGCCGCGCGATGGATGTGAGTTTTTCTCTTCCGTAAAACCTGTCGTCGGCGCGGGCGCATTCGATGTGAAGGTCCTGTTGCTTCAGGTCTATCTCCACAATATGTATGCGCCAGGGCCCGGTTTTGTCTATGATAGTCCGGTGCGCGACGCCGGGCCGGATGGTGCGTGTGCCGTCTGTGATTCTCACCGGCAGCGGGAGAGAGCCAACCCACGCGGACCAGAGAAAGACGATAACGGCTGCAAGAATAAGTGCCGGACGGATGAGCCACATGTGCGTCCGGTTCGTAGTGGTTACCGACATGAGTGCAAGAGAAACTTACCTAAGAGATGAAGGAAAATCAAGACGAGTATCCGCGCTGCTGCCCCAAAAGCAAAGAATCCCGAGGCAGAAAAGCCCGGGACTCTTTGTGCGAAAATCATACGGGCTTACATCGGGTCCAGCGAATGTACCCTTCCGGCATTTGCCTTCTTCAGATATTCCAGGAGTGGCTGGTAGTAAGCAAGCATTGCGCGGGCACTGAGGTCTTCTCCGGTCTTTTCCCGGAGAACAGAACGCCAATCCCTGCTTGCGCCCGGACGCATGATGCTCTTGAGAAATTCACCAACCTGCTTATTGCCATAGTAATTGCAGTTGTTTGGATCCTGGTTGAGAATTTTCCGCGCGATGTAATCGTGCAACTGAAATTTTAATACACACGACAGGGCATAATCGTAGTACTGTGCAGCGTCATCGTTGATATGGGTTTTGGTGGCGGCATCGCAATATTCCTCACCGCGGGGTGATGGAGGAACGATGCCCTGATATTTTTCCACATATTCCCACCAGCGTTTGTTGTACTCATCGTTGGGAAGGTTCAACTCATACAGGTCGTGCTCAAAATGCGACATGACTCCCGCGGAGAAAGGAATGAATATCACCGAAGAGCTGGAAAGGGCATCATTCAGAAGCCACTGGATCTGATCAATCTTCACGTCCTTCGACAGAAGGCCGAGCTGTTCAAGATAAGCGCGTTGTGACGAAGCGAGATCCATGAGATCACCCATGCCCTCGTGATAACTGCGGTTGGCGCCTTCGCGCAGCACAAGCGGCACTTCGGGGGTGGAATATTCAATGTAGTAATAGATGTGGCCGAGCTCGTGGTGTGTTGTTCCGAACCAATCGGCATTATTCTCAACACTCATCAACGATCGGTAATCATCCTGGAGGTCCAGGTGCCACGCCGAGGCGTGGTTGTTCTTTTTGCGTATGCCGCCAGCAGCAACAGGATAAAGATCCGACTTCTCCCAAAAGTTTTGAGCCAAGGGAGAGAACCCGAGACTGATATAGAAATTCTCAGCCTGCTTTACAACCCACTCGGGGGTTTTGTCCTTGAAGAGTCCGTCCAGGTCAACGGCTTGCACAATCCCCGGCCAATTCTGTCCCCAACGGTTGGGAAGCCAGTGAGCCGGAAGCATGGCCGGTACAGGCTGATTGTAACGCTTGGCGAGTGCGTAACGCGCCCAGGTGTGAAGTTCCGAGTACAATGGCCGCAATTCCTTGAGAAGTTGATCCATTAGCGCCATCATTTCGGTGGTAGTCATTCCATAGTCGGCCACCTGGAGATCGAAAAACGAGCTGTATCCCATTTCACGGGCGGTTGTATTGCGAAGATGTTGCAGTTCAGTAAGGCCGTCCTTCAGCGTCCGGCCGACCTCCTTGCTTGCTGTCCATGCAGCAAGCCGTTCGTTGATGTCCTTCGAATTGACAAGGATGTTGTCTATATCATTTGTGTTGACCTTTTTCGGTTGCCCATCCTTGCCGGGAATGGTGTATTCGAACCCATACAGCAGGCTCGTTTGATGCGTTCCTGCGTTTATCAAGCTGTCCACCACGGCGGGAATCGTACCAGGATAGAGGGCCGCACTCAGGAGAATTTTTTTCAGCTCGAGTACTTGCAACGGATCAAGCTGGTCTTTCTTCGCCAGCAGCGCTTTCGTTTCCTGAATAACTTCCCGGCTCCCGACAAATTTCGAGTACGCTTTCTCCGCCGCCTGGCTCAGGCTGTCGTTTTCCGGTTTAATGTCGGTATTAGCGAGCCATTGTGCCTTGCTCGTTGCGTAATAAAGCTTTTGAAAGTTGGAATCATAGCTGTTGAGAAACGTTGCCGCTTCTTCTTTCGGTGGTTTCTGTGAACATGATGTTACCGAAAGAGTGAGGAGGGCGGAGAAGAAGATAGTGGAAAAGGATTTCATGGTGAATGTCCGCTACTGTGATTATTTCCAGATTGGTGACAAAGCCCCGGTGCTCGAGGCATGAGAATATCTTGGAGAAGTAGAATAGTGAGAGAGACACCCAAAAGCAAGGCGGGAATAA
>CAZWIN010000297.1:0-3899 GCA_964633855.1 uncultured Chitinophagales bacterium | reverse complement strand
CTCCTTTTGGGCCATGTTGGCTGTTTCCTTCTGGTTTAGTGGATGGTTTGTTGGAACATGAACTTTTTAAGACAAAAAGCCGAAAGCCAGTCATCGGTGTATTGGAAGACGGGCTTTCGGTTCTACTATCAACAACGTACCGCTATGATACCTGCGTGGATGTCCTGAATTTGCTTTACCGTTATCATCATTCGGCTACATCTTCCTCTTTCCAAGCATACGACACATCAGGCGGCGGGGGATGCATCATTTGATGCATCAACAGGTTCTGACTGCGACTTCTCTTTCTTGACGAGTGAACTTCAAAAACAACGGTTGAAAATATACGACGTGAAGGAAGTGAAGTCAAGTGAAAAATTTTTGAAATCAAGTTTCATCTGTGTTGACAATGGTTTAGTCGTGAAGATTTTTTTGATGACGGGCGCAGCACGCGACACCGTTGACTTTGAGAAGAAGCAAGAATATATTCTTCTGTATTTCCTATGAATTGCAGCGGGTTTTCGGGACAAAAGTCCGGCTGTGCATTCCAGCCTCCCGTATGAAATGTCAAAGAAGTTCAACCAGAATGAAATCTCTTGCCCTGCTTACCTTTTTCGTTGCCTTCCTCGGCTGTGGCCCTGACAGGAATCTGATCATGGAGACAAAGTTTGATGCCTCGCTGAGGCAGAGGGTCGCATCGCTGGAGGAGGGAGACACCGAAACGCTTGACATTCTTGGAAAATGTAGTGATACCATTGATGGGATGATGCAACAGGCCATAATCGAAGCCGGCGCCGACGTCGAAACAATGAATGGTGATGTATTTACTGCAAAAGTGTCGTCGGATGATGTTTATTCCGTGGCTGCGCTGGAGTTCGTCACCCGGATACAGCTCTTCCCCATGCCAAAAATGCTAAGAAAATAATTGGAATTTCTAATCAGGATTAAAGTGCATATGCTTTTGGTATTCGCTATTATCTTCTTTGTAGCTGGCAGCATGGCGTTTGTCGGCAGATTTGAAACAAAGAGCGAAACCGGTCAAGGAGTCCTTTTATGGCAGTCTGTGTGAAGTTTGAAACCATTCCGGAGATGTTCCTCAGCTTAACGAAGAAGTTTGCGTCCGAGCCGCGCCCGCTTTTCATGCACAAAGTGAACGGGCAATATGAGGGGATCAGCTATATGGAGGCGCAGCGGAGGGTGGAGCTTTTTGCGTCCGGCCTCGCGTCGCTCGGTGTGAAGAAGGGTGATAGGGTTGCCATTATTTCCGAGAACCGGCCTGAATGGGCTATTGCCGACCTCGCCGTTGTCTCTCTTGGGGCGATTGATGTGCCTGTCTATCCCACGATGACAGCAAAGCAAACGGAATATATTTTTAATGATGCAGGAGTTGTCGCGGTCGTTGTCTCAAACCAGTACCAACTCAATAAGGTGATGAAGATCGCCGTAAATGTGAAGGGGCTGAAGCAGATCATTCTTATGAATGAAAAAACCGGTGTAGATACGGGAGCGCTGGCTTTCAACAAGGTGATGGAAATGGGTGAACGGTTTCGGGAAGCCAATCCTCAATATCTTGGAGAAGCAATGAAGCTGGTTCGTCCGGACAATCTCCTGACGTTCATTTACACTTCCGGCACAACGGGAAACCCGAAGGGTGTTATGCTGAGCCATGGCAATCTTGTCAGCAATATCATTGCTTCCGCCGAGGTCATTGAACTGCATGAACGGTACACAATACTTTCGTTTCTTCCTCTGAGCCATTCATTCGAACGAATGGCAGGCTACTACACAGCAATGGCGTGCGGAGCGACTATTGCCTATGCCGAGAGTGTGGAAACTGTCCGCGATAATATGCTCGAAGTCCGCCCGAATGTTGTCATGACCGTCCCGCGCCTGTTTGAGCGTATTCACAGCAGAATATTAAAACAGGTTGATGCAGGCCCTGCGCTGCCGCGGACGATTTTCTATTGGGCGGTGAAAACCGGACATGAATTCCAGAAGGCAAGAAGGCGGTCAGCACTTTCTCCAGTCCTTAAACTCAAGAATGCGATCGCGGATAAACTCGTCTTTGCAAAGATCCGTGCGCGTACCGGTGGACAAATGAAGTTTTTTGTCTCCGGCGGCGCGGCATTACCGAGGGAGTTCGGCGAGTTCTTCGAGGCAATCGGCCTTACGGTGATTGAAGGATATGGCCTGACGGAAACTTCGCCTGTGTTGACGGTGAACCGATTGGAGGCGTATAAATTTGGTTCGGTGGGACAGGTGATCCCCGGCGTCACACTAAAGATAGCAGAGGATGGGGAGATACTTGCGCGTGGCCCCAATATTATGCAGGGGTACTGGAACAATCCCGATGCGACTGCGGAAGTAATTGACAAAGAAGGCTGGTTTCATACCGGAGATATCGGTGTGATTGATTCCGATGGATATGTCTACATTACCGACAGGAAAAAACATCTGTTCGTGAGTTCAGGCGGAAAGAATATTGCGCCGCAACCCATCGAGAACCTCTTCCTCGCCAGCAAGTACATTGAACAGTTCGTGCTTATCGGTGACCGGAGGATGTTCCTCACCGCGCTGATCGTGCCTGATTTTGATTCGCTCAAGGAATACGCCGATGCGCATAAGCTTCCGTATCAGGGAAACACCGATCTTGTAAAGCTGAAGGAGATAAATGCCCTGATTGAGCAGGACATTCAGCAGATGCAAAAAGATCTCGCGAGCTTCGAACGTGTCCGCAAGTTTGCCCTTCTCGAAAAGCCCTTTACCATTGAAGATGGCGAATTAACCCCCACGCTGAAAGTGAAGCGGAAAGTTGTGGAAGAACGTTACGCCGGGTTGATTGACGGGATGTATGAAGGGATAAATTGAGGCTTTGAATAATAAGTAAGTCGTTATTTGTCAGGGATTGTGTTTACCGTTGTTTCTTGATTGACCGCAGAGCCCATTTCGTTGACATTCACACCTGTTTTGGCTACATTTTTCTAAGATTTGCCACCGAGACACAGAGCCACTGAGAAAATATTATGTGACTTTGTGGCTTCTTTTCCATAGAACTTCTTCAAACCCTGGCTTGTTTTGGATAGCAGATGATAGAACAGTACGCACCTATAGGCATAATGCTCGCGATAGCAGTTCTCTTCGGGCTGTTTCTCGTCAACGTCAACAAATGGCTCGGTCCCAAAAGGCCCACCGAAGAAAAACTCTCGACCTATGAAAGCGGTATGGAACCGGTAAAGAGCGCCCGCGACAGGTTCTCCGTGAAGTTCTATCTTGTTGCCATGTTGTTTATTGTGTTCGACATCGAAATTGTCTTTATGTATCCGTGGGCTGTGCGGTTCCGTGAACTCGGGCTGTTCGGGTTTGTGGAGATGCTGGTGTTTATTGCGGTTCTTCTCGTGGGGTATCTGTACATTCTGAGAAAGGGCGCGTTACGATGGGATTAGCAAGTTTGCAGCAGGATGGTTTCCTGACGACGCGTGTGGATGAAGTAATCAACTGGGCGCGGAAGAATTCACTCTGGCCGATGCCGATGGGCATCTCCTGTTGTGCGATTGAGATGATGGCGACCGCCTCGCCGAGGTTCGATATATCGCGTTTCGGCTCTGAAGTCATGCGCTTCACGCCGCGCCAGTGTGACGTGATGATTGTCGCAGGAACAGTGACGTACAAAATGTCGAAAGTTGTACGCAAGATCTACGACCAGATGCCTGACCCAAAATGGGTGATCTCGATGGGCGCATGTGCATCTTCCGGCGGTATGTTCCGCTCATATTCCGTTGTGCAGGGCATTGACCAATTCCTGCCTGTGGATGTATTCATTGCAGGGTGTCCACCACGGCCCGAGAACCTTCTTCATGGATTGATTGAACTCCAGAAGAAAATTGAACATGACCGGACCATCGGCAGCCTGCTGAACAAGG
>CAZWIN010000296.1:0-3913 GCA_964633855.1 uncultured Chitinophagales bacterium | reverse complement strand
CTGGAAGGCGCCGACTTTGCCGCCTCGGCACAAAATATGCCCGGTACTGCATCAGTGGTGAATGCTGTGGCCAAAGACAAAAGGGGAATCGGGTATGGTGGCTCGGCCTATGCAAAAGGTATCAGAGAATTGAATATCAAAAGGGACGCAGATTCTCCTGCGTATGCCCCGAGTCTTGACAACGTGAAGTCGGGAAAGTATCCCATTTCGCGGTTTCTCTTCATGTATGTGAAAAACAGGCCGACGGGCAATCTCAAGTCATACATTGACTGGATTCTTGGGGACGAAGGCCAGGCAATCGTGAGCGAAGTGGGATATTTCCCGATTCGCTGATATGGCAGTGCATGTTGAACATACCCCTGCTTCGAGGAAGACCGCTCTGTCTCGCGTGAGTTTTTCACTGCAGAATTCTTCGCCCGGACAATCTTCTGGTGATACGGTGCAGCGCACGCGTCTTGATGCATCAATGCTGAAGAAGCGTTTCAGGCTCGACGAATTTCTTGCGGAGAAACTCATCACGAGTGTTGCACTGATCTCGCTCGCGGCGATTATTCTCATCTTTATCTTTGTGTTTCGCGAAACAGCACCGCTCTTTTTCGCACGTCCTGTAGCCGCATCTGATGCAACTGCCGTTGAGGAAGTACAGGAAACGTATGGAGAGGAGTATCTGGGAGAGGGAAATAAAGGCTCCTCTGACGATAAGGGCAAGCAATCTTCAGAAGAGATTACGCACGGGGAGGGGGAAGTTACAGCGGGCAATATTCTCTCCCGCACCTGGCAGCCTGTTTCCGAAGAACCGAAATATGGAGTTTTGCCGCTTGTTATCGGATCATTGAAAGTAACCTTCCTTGCATTACTGTTCGCATCACCGTTGGCGATTCTGGCAGCGCTCTTTACTTCCTCCTTTGCTCCGCGGTGGGCGAAAGAAATACTCAAACCGGCCATTGAACTGCTTGCAGGATTTCCATCGGTCGTAGTGGGTTTTTTTGCACTCGTGACATTGGCAACGATGCTGCAGTCCGTGTTCGGTTTTGAGTACAGGTTGAATGCGTTAGTAGGCGGAGTTGCCATGGCGCTTGCGGTGATTCCTGTTGTCTACACCGTTGCTGAGGATGCGCTTGCTGCTGTTCCCAAGTACATGACTGAGGCAAGCCTGGCACTTGGCGCAACGAAATGGCAAACGGCTGTATTCGTGGCATTACCGGCAGCGACGCCCGGAGTCTTCGCTGCAATTCTTCTTGGTTTCGGACGGGCATTCGGTGAGACGATGATAGTGCTGATGGCAACGGGAAACGCAGCTCTCATGGGGTGGAGTTTCTCGGAGCCCGTCCGGACCATGTCTGCAACCATCGGCGCTGAAATGGCCGAGGTGGTGTTCGGGGATACGCATTATCATGTACTCTTCCTTCTTGGAGCGATTCTGTTTGTCTTCACCTTTATATTAAACGCTGTAGCTGAAGTGTATATCCGTCAGCGGTTACTGAAACGGTTCCGCGGCGAATCAATATGAAACTCAAACGCGCACTTCTCGGAACATACGTCATTGGCGTCAGCGCAGTCGCCACGCTGTTGATCATCGGCATTCTCATTCTTATGACTTCGAGTATTATCCTGGGTGGAAAAGATACGTTGACATGGGAGTTCCTGACTTCGCCGCCGACAGAGGGGATGACGGCGGGAGGTATTTTCCCGGCAATTATTGGCACTGTTTTTCTTGTACTGTTGATGTCCATTGCCGGTGTTCCTGCCGGGGCAATCACAGCTGTCTACCTTAGTGAGTACGCGAGCAAGAAGTCCATATTTGCGCGGGCCATCCGGTTTGCGGTCAATACGCTTGCGGGAGTCCCCTCAATTGTGTTTGGACTGTTCGGACTTGGTTTCTTTGTGCAATTCGTCGGCTCGGGAATGGACAAGGTGTTTTCGGATGGCATGGAACTTCGCTGGGCGCAGCCGAACATTCTCTGGGCAAGCCTTACTATGGCGTTATTGACCCTGCCTGTTGTCATCGTGTCGGTGGAAGAGGCGATCAAAAACGTACCGCAGGAATTACGGGCGGCAAGCCTTGCTCTTGTAGCTACCAAATGGCAGACGGTTTGGAAAGTTGTACTTCCGAATTCCGTTAATGGAATCCTCACCGGCACCATTCTGGCAGTGAGCCGCGGCGCTGGGGAAGTTGCCCCGATTCTCTTTACCGGTGTTGCGTATTTTCTGCCGCATTTGCCCGGCTCTGTCTCCGATCAGTTCATGCAACTTGGGTATCACGTGTACGTTATGTCGACGCAATCTACCAATGTTGATGCAACACGCGGCATTCAGTATGCCACAACATTGGTGTTGCTGTTACTGACTTTTACATTAAATTTATCGGCGATTCTTGTCCGGTCACGAATCCGGCGACGGGCTTTTCAATAGGGCTTCTTCATTCATGATCCCGACTTCAACAAAAATACACACAAGCGGCCTCAATTTATTCTACGGCCCGAAGCAAGCGTTGAAAAACATCTCCATAGATGTTTCCGCAAACAACGTCACCGCACTCATAGGCCCCTCCGGATGTGGTAAATCAACTTACCTTCGTTGCCTCAACCGCATGAATGATCTTATTGACAACGTGAGGATTGATGGGCAGGTTATGATTGACGATGTGAATATCTACGATAAACAAGTGGATGTTGTCGAGCTGAGAAAGCGTGTGGGCATGATTTTTCAACGCTCGAACCCATTCCCCAAATCCATTTACGATAACGTTGCCTACGGTCCGAAGATCAATGGTGTAAGAGATAAGTCCAGGTTGGACGAGATCGTAGAAACAAGCCTGCAACGGGCGGCATTGTGGAATGAAGTCAAGGATGATCTGAAAAAGAGCGGCCTTGCCCTCTCCGGAGGACAGCAGCAAAGGTTGTGCATTGCGCGTGCACTGGCGGTTGACCCTGAAGTACTTTTGATGGATGAACCGGCGAGTGCACTCGACCCGATAGCGACTTCAAAAATTGAAGAGCTTATTTACCAGTTGAAGGAACGCTACACCATCGTTATTGTTACCCATAATATGCAGCAAGCTGCACGTGTGAGTGACGTCACCGCATTTTTTTACATGGGTGAGCTGATTGAGGTCGGTGTAACGAAAAAAATCTTCACTACTCCGGAAAAGAAACAAACGGAGGAATATATCACCGGACGCTTTGGCTGAGATTGCATGTATCATACTCTTTCTCTACAATAAAAAAACGTCATACTGATCTTCATTTCACTTGTGAACATGGAACGCCACTTTATCCAAGAGCTTGACGCTCTCAAAACAAACCTCATCAAAATGGGGAGCTTCACCGAACAAGCTATTGCCACGTCCATTCGGGCGTTGCTTGAACGGCGCGCTGATCTTGCCCAGGAGGTGATAGCGCAAGAACAACGCATCAATGCATTCGAGATTGAGATTGATGATGCCGTGGTTGATCTTCTTGCATTGCAGCAACCGGTTGCCACTGACCTTCGCTTTATTCTTGCTGCTTCCAAAATCAACAATGATCTGGAGCGTATAGGAGATCATGCGGTGAATATCGCCGAATCGGCGTTGCAGTGCGCGGGGAAGCAACCGGTTAAGCCTCTTGAAGACATACCGGTGATGGCACAGACAACGCAGACCATGTTGCGCGAGGCAATTGACGGCTTTATCCAGATTGACACTGGACTGTGCCGGAAGGTTTTGCGTTGCGATGACATTATTGATGATCTGAATAAACGGGTGTTTCGTGATCTTGTTGAATTGATGCGCCAGAAGCCTGAAACTCTGGAAGAATCACTCGAGTTAATTCGGGTCAGCCGTAATCTTGAGCGCGTTGCCGACCTTGCAACCAACATTGCAGAAGAGGTTATTTTTATGGCCGAAGCCAGGGTAGTGAAACACCATCTTGGA
>CAZWIN010000295.1:0-3923 GCA_964633855.1 uncultured Chitinophagales bacterium | reverse complement strand
TGTCATGCCCGAATCATGTCCCCGAACGTTGTTGTCGGGGAGTTTCTATCGGGCATCCAGATTCTGGATTCCCGCCAAGAGCATGCGGGAATGACGACGCAAATGGCTCTCAGTTGCCGTGGCGGGTAGTGAAATTCAGAGGAAGGAATTTGCAGCCATGAAACCAGCAGGGAAGACGGTAAGCGGATATATTCAGTCAGCGCCGAAAGAGGCGCGTGCAAAGCTGCGTGAAATGCGGAAGTGCGTACTCGCGGCAGCGCCCGGAGCGGAAGAGAGCCTGAAGTGGAGTATGCCGGCAGTTTCGTACGAAAGAATATTAGTGATGTATGCCGCGTTCAAACACCATATCGGTTTCTATCCAACGCCTTCAGCAGTGAAAGCATTCGCAAAAGATTTGGCGAAGTACAAGCATGCCGCAGGCTCGATACAATTTCCGCTGGACAAGCCCCTGCCGCTCGCACTGATACGGAAGATTACGGCGTTCCGCGTGAAGGAAAGCAGGGAGAAAGATACGAAGTGGAGGACATAAATAAGGATTCAGGATTGAGGGTACAGGATACAGGAGATAAAGAGCCAGGTGCGGTGCCGTCACGGTTCTGGGTATTGTGTATGCGCCGTGACGGGAAGCGAAGAAAGGCTCGTCAGGTTACTTCATAGTTCATCTTCCTCATCTTCTCACTTACACGTTCACGCTGGTCGCCCTGTATTTCAACACAGCCATCTTTGACCGTCCCGCCGGCGCCACAATGCTGTTTGAGTATGCGGGCAATTTCTTCCATCGTTTGCGGGTTATGCTGTAAACCGCTCACGAGCGTGACAGTTTTTCCTTTTCTCCCCTGTGTCTCGAGTGAAACACGTACGGCTTTGCCTTTGCCATCATGCCCGCGTTTGGGTGGTTTGGTGGGATTCGGGCTTTCGCCGCCGGAAAGAAGCTGGCTCAGATCCGAGAGTGAATGGAGAGTTTTTTTGTGGGTGTTGGAATTCACTTCATTCCCATCGCAGTTGGCAAGTCGTAATACACTGATTGAAGCACTTCTTTAGTCTGCATATCCTGCACCCACGACACAATCGCGAGGTTGGAACGGTTGAGCTTCTCGGGACGTGTATGCCATCCCGAGAATGGGCGTCGAGTGGACCAGGATGGTTGTGTGGTGGGGCTATCAAGATACTCTTTGATGGATTTTTCCACAGCCGCGATGTCGAACTTTTTGCTAACCTTCTCCCGCGGCGGTTTCATTTGGAGGGATGCACCGTTTGAACCATCCGCCATTTTCCGGACTACGAACAGGTGTTTTGCAATGCCGTTGCCTCCGGTGTAATCAACGGAGCGTTCTACCAGTGCGATATGCACCGCGGGTTTGTTTGCGCTTGTGAACTTCCCGCTGTGCCCGATGTTTGCCTCAACCGCGATATCATCTCCCGTTCTTTTTACGTCGAGTGACAAAGTGACACGTGGCTTCTCTGACTCGAACTTCCGGATTGCATAACGATAGACATTGAATCTGTTTCGTGCAGTGGATTTTGAACCGCCGCCGAGAATGGATTCCCTCCCGTCTACAACAACCGTCGGCGTTCCGTCGCCGTTATACCAGTTGTAGCGCTCCCACGTCTCGTTTGTGGTCATCGGGTCGGGGCCCGGAACATGCACATGATATTCGAGGATTGCAACGGCAGTTCTCGGATAATACTCGCTCAATGCATCGAAGGCAATGTCGGAGCCGACACACGGATTGCATTCGGCACCGGTGAATAGCTCGGCGAGAATGACCTTGCCAGCAGGCATGGTCTGCTTGCCGTATGTTCCGGGATCGAAATCGCCGCTTGCCCTGCGCAAGGAGTCAAGGGCTTCGTCCAATCCTGTCAATGAACCGTGTTCTTTTGTGTATGTTTCCTCCAACGCCCTTCGTATGCCGGGATTGCTCGATGGAATCAAGCCGTTCATATATGCAGCGATGGCATTGCGGGTATCACCCGGTTTTCCATACGTGTTACCAAGCGATTCCCAATACCGTGCGTCGTAAGAATCAACAAGATCTTCGATGGAACGAAGCTCAGCGAGCGCTTCCTTATGTTTCTCTATTGCAGAGAGCGTGAACGCAAGGCTCTGGTGAAATGCAATTGCATCTTCGATGGATGAGTTCTTGTCGAGCGTACCAACAGCGGCTTCGGCCCATTGCTTTGCGAGCGGAAGGTCAACGCCAAGGTCAGCCATCAATATCGCTGCCTTACTCCGCTTAGCAATCAGCGTTTTGCCTTTCAGCGTATCGGTATAAGAGAGGACGGTTTTCATAACCACGGATTGCTTCAGTTTTTCCTGTTCAGGCTTTTCCTTTTCGGCTTGAGCAATCCAATCAAGAAAATACTGTTTCGACTCCGGTTCGCCGCCAAGATACAATGCCTTTGACATGGTTTGCAAACCATCCACACGTTTGCCGTTGGCAGTTTCGTACAATGCAAGATGGGTCAGAAATTCAGTGTCTTCCTCATTCCCTTTGATTGCGGTACGCTGCAAGTCCTCCGCTTCTTTGAACATTCCTTTTTGGTATAACACGTACGCCCGGGTATCCTGGAATCCTGAAAGGCTGCGCGGGCTCGATTTCTGCGCCATCTCTTCGGCACGCAGGATGTAAACAAGGGCGGAATCAAGCCCGATGTTCTTGAGTGCAAGGGTGTAAGCAACACTGTTGTAGGGATTCATTCTTGCTTCAGGGGAGAGGCTTTGCAGGTACCTATCTGCAGCGTTGAGCGAAGCAGGCTCATTGCCGTTATCCGCGTGGAGGTTAAACAGCGCGTTGTATGCTCTGCCCCTGAGTTTGCTTTCGGGATACTTGCTGACGAATTCCTCGAGCGCCGTTTGTTTTTTGGCGGGGTCGGAGATGGCTGTTGCGCTTTTGTATGCAGCGCTATCCTGCTGGGCAACTGATGTGCTGTGGCAAGCTGTCATTGCAATGAAGAGAACAACGATAAGTCTTTTCATGTGAATCTCCCGGTATGGAGGAAATGTGACCAACACTCCGGCATGCCGCTATCTTCACGGCGTGCCGGTGTAACCTTCAAACAATTCCTGGTTGATCTTGAGCGACTTCTTTTGTGATGAAACAACCCGCAACGGGATGTTCACATCCAATGACTGCGGCATCTGGCAAATAGTGTTGCTGCACGCCTGATAATGTATGGTTGCCGGAAGGGAATACATACCGGACTTGATGCCGGTTGCAAGTTTGAGCCGGAGCAGAATATGAATTGTCCCCTCATACATTTGCAAGGGCTTATCGGAGATTTCCAGCTTCACCTCAACGGGTAAGGGATAGCGGATTTCGATGCTATCCACTGCCTTTGTTTTCCCGGTTTCTACCAGTGTGCCGACAAGATTCTCATCTGCAGGAGAAACCGAGTTGATATGCCAGCCATCATCGATATTCACTATCAGCATGGCAAGAAGAGTTGAGCCGGCGTGAATATTCTGCTCCGATAGCTTTACCATGGCTGAGATCTTTTGCTTGCCGCGGCTCTTACCGGAGCCGGAAGCGTAAGTTGTGTTTACGGCAAGGAGGGCCGGAATGATGAAAAGGATGGGGAAGTTGGCGAATCGCAGTAGTGTCATAGCACGTTTGAATTGAGCCTCATAAGAGAAGGAGATGCCGGTCTTACCGTATCCATCCCTGTTTCCGGTACAAATCAACTGTGATCTTTATTCCTTCCTGCAAGGAAATCTGCTGCTCATAACCAAAATCCTGTTTGGCTTTGGACGGGTCGCAGGTCCAGTAATCCTGCACCATGTCCGTTGCCTTTTCAAAATTTATCAACGCCGGCTTTTTGCTGAACATGGCAAAGAACTCTGCAAAAGCGGCAACGGTATAGACGCCAAACTCAGGTATTCTCAATCGGAGCGCAGACTTGTTCATCGCTTGACGTGTCACCTC
>CAZWIN010000294.1:0-3928 GCA_964633855.1 uncultured Chitinophagales bacterium | reverse complement strand
CAATCCAATCCGGGCTTCAAATATTCAAACACCAACTGATGCCCGCGTGATGAGAGATGCATATGATCACCATACAAGAAGAACTCCGAGGAAGGAGCGTCTGCGTTGGCAAAGGCAGGATAGGTGTCGATGCAGTGAACATTATGTTGTGAAAGGTACGATGCCACTAGTGCCTGTGGAAGTGTGCTGTGTTCTTGTTTGGTCCTGACCTGATATTCATACGGTATGAGTATGGTTGTGCACGGTATCCCTCTTTTCTCCGCCGTTTGCACAAGTTCAACGAGCCCGTTCATCGCCTTCTGTACTTCCAATCCGATATCAAATTGGTTGTTATAGTGGTACTGATAATCGAATTGATAATAAGTCTTGCTTCTGTCAAAAAGGAGATTCTTCAGCCAGAGATAGAGCTTTGAATTGTTCCGGAAGAAGCCGGCGATAACCCACGCTTGTACCTGCAGTGATCCTTCACCGTAGAAGTCATTCAGCGAATAAAAGATCAATACCCGGCCAATAGTGGAATCGCGTTCCAGTAGAGCAGGAAGTATTTCCCTATAATTCTGCACGGAATACCCGACAGCGCCTGAGTTAATTACGTGAACTGAGGGAATGAGCTGCTGAATCATTCCTGCAAAGGTTGAATCCGCATCCACTCCAACCCCGAACGTTACTGAGTCGCCGATAAGTAGAAGTGAGGTGTCTGCGTTGGCCGGTCCGCCAAGATCTCTGAAACCTTCGCTATTGATATGCACCATCTTGCCGAAACTCATACCTGTTGCGTCCGGTTGCCAGCCGTGGGTATTGCGAAAGACATGTTCCCGGACGAGTCGTTCATCCGTTCCCTGAAAGTTAATGTCGGGAGCGAGAAGACGGACGGCGAACTCGGCAATCAGAAGAACAGCACAGGCAATGAGGGCGGCAAAGCCGACGAGGAATGTGGAGTTCATTTGAGACGCGGCTCGATTTGCCACCAATTACAATTTCGAGCTTACCGATTTGGCAATCCGAAATCGGTAATGCGCAATTCTCCGTGTTGTTTCACCACGACGTCCCGTTCCGGAACACGTTCACAAACAATAACAATGCGGCCATGATGATGGCAACGGCGATGGCGATTTTGTGGTCACGCGAAAGACTCATGAGTAATGCTTAGAGATAAGGGATGTGAGATTTGGGATGTGATTTACAATTTTGCCAGTTCATTCTTCAGGTGATCAATGACTTCTACCGGTGATGGGTCTTGTCCGTGTAATATTGCCAGATAGTAGCTTACCCAGTCACCAAGATAGACAAGTGAAAAGACACGGGCGAGGAGTGAATTGCCCTCACTCCAGGCTTCCGTAATGTGCGATGTGTGGTTGGCGATGATTCCTTTGGTAATATCCATCCGGTACTGAATCCGCTTGTGGTCTGCTTTATCCCGCAGAAACAGCACCTGCATCTCCTGCATCTGATCACGCAGAGTTTTCCACCCTACGAGTTCGTTGTGGTTCATCTCGGGGAGGACATGCCCGAACAGCAACGACTTCCCGTTTTCCGCCATCTGTCCACGCCAGCGGGTGTTCACAGCATCGAAGCGTTCTGTTGACGAGTACACGACACCTATCCGGTAGCGTAACTGTCCCGCAATTTGAAGCGCCGGATTTGTTGACGGATCTGGATTACCGTACTCCACTGATTTCTCTTCGAGGAGTTGAAGCGCTTCCCGGATATTCCCTGCCTTGTTCTTGATAAAGCCAAGCTTGCTCAATGCGATAAGAAGCGGGAAGAACGAGTATCCGAGCGCAGCGCGGGGCGGTAACCCGCCGGGAATTTTGATGAAAGGTGTTCGCTTGGCTTTGGCGAGTTTTTCGGTTGCCCCGTTCGAGGAGATGCAGAGAATCTTTGCCCTGCGTTTCAACGCTTCTTTGTGTGCGCCGTTTGTTTCTTCAGTATTGCCGGAATAGCTGGAGATAATGACCAATGTCTTTGGCCCGACAAAGCGGGGGAGAGTGTAATTCCTGTTGACGATAAACGGGACACTCAGCTCATCGGCAAGATAACTCTTGAGCAAATCACCGCCGATTGCCGAGCCGCCAAGCCCGCACAGGACGATATTCTGAATATCCTTTGTCTTTATCTTTTTGAAGACAGCTTTATTGCCAATGCCAACTGCTTCCCGCGCTTGCTCCGGGAATTTCTTGATGAGGCTGTACATGTTGGAGCTATCAATGGTGTAGATTTCTTCAAAAGTCATAAAAGGTCCTTATCTAACGGATGAGAAAGTTCAAAAATCAAATCCCAAATATCAGACAAACCTTAAGAACCAAATTCTCAATCTCAAACATTCCCCCTCCGGGTTTCCGAAGGAGTACGTTGCTTGGTATTAGCGATTTGTTGTTTGGAACTTGTTTGAACTTTGTGTTTTGTTATTTGCAATTTCCTTTTGGCCTTGGTACCGCGACGCTTGAGTTGTCATTCCCGCATGCTCTTGGCGGGAATCCAGAATCTGCATGCCCGACAGAAACTCTCCGACAATAGCGTTCGGGGACATGGGTCGGGCATGACAGGATACCTCGCTGCTTGCGTCAGGCAATTCAGTCCTCAATCGGTATTTCCGGAAGCTTGGTTTTGGCAAATTGAACCAGGTATTCCTTGATTTCGGTTTCGGTTGCCATTGCCAGGGTTTTCTCGGCGATACGTTTTGCGTCTTTGTACTTTACGGTTCGAATAATTTTCTTGATTTCGGGGAGGATGGAAGGGACGACGCTGAATTCATCCAACCCCAGCCCCAATAATAACACGGTAGCGAGCGGATCGCCTGCCATCTCGCCGCACATTCCCACCCATTTGTTTTTCTTGTGTCCGGCGTTGATGATCATTTTGATGGTGCGAAGCACCGCCGGATTGAACTCGTTGTACAACGATGCAACCGCACTGTTGCCTCTGTCCACTGCAAGAAGATATTGGATAAGGTCATTTGTGCCGATGCTGAGGAAGTCTACCTCGTCGGCGATGTCATCGGCAAGGAGAGCGGCGGATGGAACTTCAATCATTACCCCTATCTGAATTCTCGGGTCGAAGGGAATGCCTTTTCCGGCGAGCTCATTCTTTGCCCGTTCAAGAAACTCTTTCGCCTTGTGTATTTCGCAGACACTGGAGATCATCGGGAACATGATGCGAACGTTCTTTTTGATGCTGGCGCGTAACAGCGCCCGCAATTGCGCAAGAAATGCATCCGGCCGGTCAAGGGAGATGCGAATACCGCGCCAGCCGAGGAAAGGGTTCTCTTCCCTGATGATGTTCGGAGCAATTTTGTCGCCGCCAATATCGAATGTGCGGAAAATAACGGCCTGGGGAAAGATCTCCTCCGCGACTTTGGAATACTCGGCAAACTGCTCTTCTTCGGTAGGGAATGTTGACCGTCCGATGAGCTGGCTCTCCGTTCTGTACAGGCCGATACCTGCGGAACCCTGTGCACGGGCAAACTCAATCTCCTCGGGGAACTCGACATTTGCGGAAAGCTCGATCTGCTTGTGGTCTGCAGTCTCAGCCGCAAGCCCGGAAAGTGAAATCAGGTTTTGCTCAAAATCCCTGAAGCGTTGTTCCTTGCGCTTTAATCCCTGCAGTGTTTCCTCTGTGGGGTTCACCACCAGCAATCCACCGTACCCGTCAAGAGCAATGAAATCACCCGTCTTGATCTGCGTTGTAACACTTCGCAAACCGACGACAGCGGGGATCTTCAAGGAACGCGAGAGAAGGGCTGCGTGCGAGGTGATGCCTCCGAAATCAGTTGCATAGCCAAGAATCTGATTCCTGCTGAAGATGACGGTGTCAGCGGGAGTGAGGCTTTCGGAGATAATAATAGATTCGCCTTCGAGGCGTGAGAAGAGTTTCTGGTCCTGAATATTGCGGATGATGCGGTTCATGACGTCGTCAACGTCGTGCGCAC
>CAZWIN010000293.1:0-3934 GCA_964633855.1 uncultured Chitinophagales bacterium | reverse complement strand
TTGCAATATGTGCCAACAGTCTGACTACTCGTGAGTTCGGTTAGCGGTTCTCAGAGACAACACGATAGCCAGGGATGCATCCCGACAGCGCCAATGACCAGGGTAAGCTACTTGTGAGAAGTCTTACACAGTGGCACTGTGGGCTTTCTTCCGCGCCCGTTTTTGATACAACAATCTGCGATGCCAAATCCGCGAAGCGCTATTCTCTGTTGAATGCCTTTACTTTCTTGTTGTATCCTGCTGCGCCATCATCGGCATCACCTTGCCCCCCTCAAAAAGCTTCTGGTGTCCGGCGCGGACAACCGTCATGCCGGGCTGCAATCCCTCAACCACTTCAACAATATCCGGAAGGCGTGTACCCAAAGAGAGCGGAACCCTTGTCACAGTGCTATCGGGCTTGACGATAAATACAAACGTCTGGTTGCCGCTGCCGAAGACAGCTTCGCTCGGAATTGTCAATGCTTTGGCGCGCTCGCCCAGCACCGCGGCAATGTTTGCCGACATGCCAGGGCGGAACTTTCGTTCACGGTTCGGAACTCGCGCAACAACTCTCGCGCTTCTGGTAGCAGCATCAATCATCGGCTCAATCACGATAATGGTGCCGTTTAACTGGTAACCGGGGAACGCTGTCGTTGAAATAGTAACGGCTGCGCCGCGCGCAAGCTTGGAGAGATAACGCTCAGGGGCGGAGAACGTTACGCGAATATCATCTATGTTCGCAAGCTCGGTGATTGCCTGTCCGGCCCGGAGGAATGTTCCGACACTCACCCTTCGAGCGCCGATGATCCCGTCAAACGGGGCAACAATCCTTGTTTTCTCCCAGCGTGCTTTTGCAAGATCGGAGTTTGCCTGTGCGACTTTCAATGCCGCTGCAGCATCATCAAGGTCTTGTGGCGCACCAGCGCCCTGATCGACAATTGCCTTCACACGGCCGTATGTGCCTTTGCTTTGCGCAAGCAGGGCCTCCGCACGTGCGAACTCTGCGGCAAGCTGTGAATCATCAAGTTGAGCGATAAGCCCGCCACGGCGGATGAAGCCGCCTTCCGCAAACGGGAATGCCTTTACTGCCGCATCAATTTCGGAGACTACCGTGATTGCCTCGATTGCCTCAATTGTGCCGACGCCCTCGAACTTGTCGGAGACCTTCTGCACAACAACGGGGCTGACTTCCACCGGCATCGGTGGAAATGCAAATCCTCCGCCAGCCTTATTGCCGCCGCAACCGACAAGGAAGAGGAGGGGAGCACAGGCAAGTGCCAGTAACGAATAAACTGATAAAGCGTAATGAGAAGAAACATTTCTTTTTGCCATCTCTAACCTTCCATAAAATGTGTTGATCATTTCCATGTCGGAAAAATATTTGAGGGTGCTATGGTTTGCCGCCGGTGTAAGCGCCGGAGGTTAACAGTCGTAATGCTGCGGCGGCTTTTGCGCTTCGAACAACAGCCTGGGAATATCTCTGTTGCGCCACTGCAAAGTCGGTACCGAGGCGGACAAGCTCGAATGCCGTCGAGCGTCCGTTTTGGAACTCAATCAAGCCGATGCGCACCTGCTCCTGTGCCGCTTCAACGCCTTCCGTTGCGGCTTTCAACCGGCGCTGGCCGTTGGAGAGATCCCTGTAGCTTGAACGAACCTGTTCCTCGAGCACTCTCGTCGCCTGAATATACCGCTGTTCGGCAATCACCAATTCTGCTTCCAGCCGCTCCTGTTCTCCAAACCCTGTCCGGAAAGTGAGGGGGAAATTCACCTCAACGCCGAGGCTCCAGGCAGGGAACTTGCGTTGTACCGCCTGGCTGAGTGCGTCACTAAAACTGCCGCCGCGTGTGGTGCGCAGAGTGTCTCCACCGAAGATGACATTCTGTGCCGTTCCTGCAAGACCGTTGCCTCCGAGTGATCCAAGAAGATTGATGCTCGGCAGGGCCTCCCAGAACGATGCGTCAGAAAGCGCGCGTGCCGCTTCGATATCGTTTTTGTATGCCATGAGCGCAAGGTTACCATCAGTTGCTTGCCGGACAAGAACATCCACATCTTCAACGGGCAGGGCGTCGGGAGGAGAGTCAGATGTCAGATAGCGCCCGGCCTTTGGCCGCTCACCCATCAGCGAGCCGAGTTGGTCGGAGAGCCGGTCGAATGCTTCTTCACGATCCAGAAGAAATATCTCCTGCTCGGCAAGGAATGTGCGTGCGTTTGCGACCTGGTTCGGGCCGACGAGCCCGGCCTTGGCACGCAGCTCTGTATCCTTCAAAAACGCCTCGCCCCGGTCGCGGACAAGTTTCTGCACTGCATAATCCCGTTCAGCAGCGTAGAGGTCCCAGTATCTCTGCTCGATCTCCGTGCCTGTGGCAAGTACTTCCTGATCGTACCGCGCTTTTGCTGCATCAAGCTGGCGGTCGGCTTTGGCGGACTGCTTTCTTGCCGAAACATGAAATCCGCCGAGTATCGGTTGCTTCACGCTCAGGTTGCCGAAAGCTGTGTACTGCGGATTCAGAAAGGCAAAAGCAGAATTCGTTTTCAGGTCAACGGTATTGATTGATGCTTCGATGCTTGTCCCGATCGGGAGCTGCATCCGCAATCCGCCGTTTGCCGTCGTCTGTGTGGTGCTTAATACCGAGGCGCCTGAAAAGAACGAGGCCGCCGGCTGATCCTGCTCCACGCGGTTCATGTTGAAGAACAACTCGGGATCAAATGCACCGGCTTCGCGACGTGATGCACCCTCGGCAGCGAGATATGCCGCCTTTGCAATCTGAACGGATGTGGCGTTGTTCAGCGCTTTCTGCATGCACTCCTGCAATCCGAGCGGAGTCCCTTCCAGTGAATTCAGAATGTGGACGAGTGCACTATCCGGTGTTGCCGGTTGGCTTTGCGCCTGTGGGACAATTACCGGACAAACCAGAGTGATACATACAAGCAGTATGCTTACAATTTTGGGCATAGGAAGATACAATAGTGTTAGGTGAGACTGAGGTTACGAATATTATTCCCGGAACGGCTCTACGTGCCTTGTTTTCACAGGTAAGGTACAACAAACATCTGGACTATTAAGGGAAAAAGCAAGTGGGTGTTTTCATGCTTCCACGGTTTAGCGGAAAGGTTACTTTCCCTTGCTGGTTACGCATTTAGAGGAAGGAGCCGATGGCGGTTCCTTCCTTTGTCAGTTGGGAAAATACCTGTTGAAGAGCCTCTTTGAGGGGTGTTCCCTTGCTTCCGAGCGTATCGAGGGTGGAAACTATCGAATCGTGGACAAACAGCCGTTGTTCCGAGCTCAGGTTTTCATTGAATACAAATCGTGCAGTTTTCCTCGATGCATCATTCTTGCTCAATTCAGAGACAACGGTGGATTGCTTTTTCAGCATTCCCTCCTTGGACGTGGTTATTTCACATCGGAACGCGAGGGTTTCGATCCGGGCAATCTTTGTACCGAAGAAATGTTGCATATTTGAGGCGATCATATCCAATACTTCCTGATGGTGGAACATAATACAGAGCCTAAGCAGAACAGGCCTAATAATTTCCGCCAAAATGTAACAAGAGATTCTCAGAATGGCAACAGCAAGGTGAGGAGGGTGCATGAGGAAGATGAGACTTGCAGGCCCTGTAGCACAATTCCCCTGCGTTTGATGGTGTAACGCAGGGGAATGATTGCAAAGAACAGTCCGGGCTATTTCATGAGCATGAGTTTCTTTGTCATTGTATGGCTGCCGGATGTGAGGGAATAGTAATACGCTCCGGAGGCAAGGCCTTCGTCGTTGAAAACGGTTTCGTATGTTCCTGCTTTCAATTCTTCATTGACGAGTTGAGCTACTTCTCTTCCCAACATATCAAAGACCTTCAGCGTTGTGAATCCTGAACCCTGGATCGTGAATCGAATTGTTGTCTCCGGGTTGAACGGGTTGGGGTAATTCTGCTGAAGTGCGAATTGCTCCGGCGTATTTTC
>CAZWIN010000292.1:726-3957 GCA_964633855.1 uncultured Chitinophagales bacterium | reverse complement strand
AGCACAGGAACACTGGGAACCCTTGTAGCAACATCCGGGTGGGTTGCCGGAAATTTCAGACGGTGGTTTGCAACGGCCACTGTCAGCAACGTATTGCTTCCGGTGGGCGATAGCGCAAACTACCGGCCTGCGGTCTTGAGCTTCACATCGTTTCCAAGTTCAGGCGGAACGCTCACGGCTTCATTTACCAACTCCGATCCCGGAATCAACGGTTTGCCGATTCTTGACGGTGCAACAAGCATTCAGAACTGCGGGATTGACGGATATTGGACCCTTACTGCCGGAAGCGGTCTTACTGGGGGAGTTTATTCTTTGGATTTGACCGCTGCCGGTTTCTGCTGCATCAATGACGTTACGACATTGAGGATCTTGAACCGCGCATCCAGCGGAAGTGCATGGACACTCAACGGCTCACATGCCGCCGGAACAGGAACAATTGCGGTTCCTGTCGTGCATCGCACAGGTATGTCCGGGTTTTCACAGTTTGGCATCGGTGGAGGAACCGACAACCCCCTCCCTATCCAACTTTCCTATTTCTCCGGATCAGTCCAGTCGAACCAAAACAATGTGCGGCTCACTTGGGGAACTGTTACTGAAACCAATAACTTCGGTTTCATGGTTCAGCAACGAATCGGAGAAGAGGGCGAGTTTGTTGAGATAGAGAACAGCTTCGTTGCAGGCAATGGAACGACAATCGAACCTCATGAATATGAGTGGATCCATGAGAATGTTTCGCCGGGTGCATACTACTACCGGCTCAAACAAACCGACCTCGATGGATCAATCCACTTCACTGATGCTATTTCCATCGTGGTTGACCCTCTCGCTGACGTCATCGAGGAAGCGCCTCGGGAATTTTCGTTGAGCCAGAACTACCCGAATCCTTTCAATCCGTCCACAACGGTACGATTCACCGTGAAAAGCAATGGTGTCGCCACTCTTGCTCTGTATAATCTGCTTGGACAGCAAGTTGCGACCATCTTTTCTGGTGAAGTTTCCGCAGGAAGGTTTTACGATGTAACCATTGACGCGACTACAATGGCGTCAGGAAGCTATTTTTACAAGCTCTCAACCTCGGACGGCCAAACCCTCGTCCGCCGAATGGCTGTTTTGAAGTAGTTTCCTTTCTACACACTTCCAAAGCCCTGAAGTCGAAGGATTTCAGGGCTTTTTCGTTTCGCCCTCTTATTCCATACGTAAATCAAGACCATCGAACAATGCGAGTGAACGTTGTTCCCGCGTACACTTCCGTTGTGTTGCCGTTAGTACATTAAGGCCAGTTGCATCCATCTCGCTGAAACTTATAGGCAATACCACGCCATGAAGCTTGCAAATGGCATGTATGTTGTACAAACCCTCGAGCGGTAGCGACATTTCGATGCAAAAGATGACCTTGTTGAAGTAGAAGTACCTCTTCCCAAGCAGCAATCCCCCATTTCTACACGTTCAGTCCGCGGTATTCGCACGCGCGACCATAAGACTAAAGACCTTACTCCCTCGCTTTATCAAGATGCGCATTTTCCAAAAACGGAGGTTCCAGTGGGAGATTATTTCAAAAACCTCAATGGACTTGATCCATTGTTTCATGCAATTGTCCTTTCCCGGCTGAAGGAAAAGGAAGCGGTCTCAGGCACAGGGGAGATTTCCATCAACGACTTCACCGAGGAGGATGAACTCATCATCCTGCGAAAGTATTGCCTGACAATGTATAAGGAATACAGGACCCTGCGGACTGTCTTCCTTGAGAACATGGCGGTCAATGGAAAGTCGGTAGGACTGAAGTACCATTCAAACTAGGCGTCTGAAAAGTGAATCATGACCGCTTGGAATTCTCGTGACCATTTTGTATGCTTCAAGTGTAATGTCTCGCCAATACTTCGTTCGCTCGTAGATTCATTTTACGCCTTCCGGCAGAATGATACTGCCTCTGCACGGGCCCTCACAGCCACCCTGTGTGCTCTGTTTCTCCTTGGTCACCCGGCATTCTCACAATTAGATACCATAAGAGTTCAGTCATACAACGTACTGAACTATCCGGGCAGTACCGCGTCGATCCGCAATCCTTACTTCAGGACGATTATCACTCAAATCGATCCCGATATTCTGGTTCTTCAGGAAATGACCAGCACTTCCGGCTTTTCACAATTCAAAAACCAGGTGGTGAATTTCACCACGCCCGGCCTTTATGACAGCGTGACGTTTAACGACGGCTTTGATAGCGACAACGGCCTTTTTTACAAATCCACAAAGTTTAGTTTTATCAGTGCAAGCTACATCGGAACGGCACTCCGTGATATCGCAGAGTATGTTCTTCAGCATACGGGGTCAGGGGAGCAGCTCCGAATCTATTCGGTTCACTTGAAAGCGAGCCAAGGATTTGAAAACGAGCGTTATGAAGAGGCGCTTATCCTCAGAAACCATCTCAACGCCCTCCCCCCCGGGACGAATTTTATTGTCACCGGTGATTTTAATATCTATGAAAGCGCCGAGCCGGCGTTTACGAAGCTGACCGGGAGTGAAGCAGATAACGATGGCCGCTGTTTCGACCCGCTTAATCTTGTGGGTGATTGGGGTCAGGCTTCTTTTGCACCGTACCATACGCAATCACCGCGCCTGAATAACTCGTTCGCAGGGGGTGCAACAGGAGGATTGGATGACCGGTTTGACATGTTCCTTCGGTCGGAATCACTCTCAGACAACATTCTTTTATCGAGTTACACTGCCTATGGCAACGACGGCAACCATTGGAACGACTCCATCAATCAAATGCCGAACACTGTGGTAGATTTCGCCACAGCGAATGCCATCCATTACGCATCCGACCACCTGCCAATCTATGTCGACCTGGTTTTCCCGACAGGCGTTGCTCCATCGGCCACCACAACAGCGGCGACAAACATCAACCAGACAAATGCGCGCATGAATGCCCAGGTGAACCCCAACGGGCTTGCAACATCCGTATTCTTTGAGTGGGGAACGACTCCATCGCTTGGAGACTCGACAACTTCTCAAAACATTGGCTCAGGAACATCGACGATAAGTCCGTTCAGCATTCTTGCTGACTTAACACCAAACACCACATACTACTACAGGATTGTCGCAAGCAATTTGGTGGGCACGACGACCGGGTCAACCTTGACTTTCACCACTGTACCGCTTGCACCAGCCCCGCCAACACTCTTATCCCCTGCGAATGGAGATACCAGCATCACTGTATCACCGACGCTTGTA
>CAZWIN010000292.1:0-716 GCA_964633855.1 uncultured Chitinophagales bacterium | reverse complement strand
CGATGCGCTGTTCACCAATGTTCTTCTTGATGACTCGGCAATGACGGATACAGCTTCCTCGATTGGACCGCTTTCCAGCGCAACGGATTATTTTTGGAGGGTTCGTGCGAAAAATACCGGCGGGGTCAGTGCATTTTCTGCAGTGAGCACATTCAAAACCGAAGGAGTGGTACACAGCTTTTCGATTCTCGACGGTTGGAACCTGCTCTCCTTGCCGGTGGAAACAGGGAACGGATTCAAAACGCTTGTATTCCCCACGGCTATATCCCAAGCATTTAAGTTCACGAACGCGATCGGTTATACCGCGCAGGATACGCTTTCAAGAGGCATCGGTTACTGGATCAAGTTTGATCAGGCACAAACGGTGAACGTCACCGGATTGCCCATCATCTCAGATTCCGTCGCGATGACTGCAGGGTGGAACCTCATCGGCACGATTTCGACATCTGTTCCGGTTTCTTCAATAACATCCGAGCCGCCGGGAATTGTCGCATCGTTGTTTTACGCTTATACGGGAAGCTACGTGGATGTGGACACCCTGTTCCCGGGCAATGCATACTGGGTAAAAACGAATTCAAGCGGAACGCTCTTGCTTACTCCGTCGAGTCCGGTGATCAGGCCTGCATCCGAACTTCTGAAACGGTGATCCTACCGGATCTTTACGAGCTTTTGTGTTGCAGTAACCGTTTCTGCCGTCCACCCTCCCGCTGAAACCT
>CAZWIN010000291.1:0-3961 GCA_964633855.1 uncultured Chitinophagales bacterium | reverse complement strand
GTTCAGAGCAATACTTTTACAATAAGCCCGCAACCATCAAACCTCGTCTCCGACGATTTCAATGGGTTCAGCCTCAACCCGATGTGGGCTTTCTACAATCCGTTTGGGGTTGCAACCCAGACCATGACAGGAACGAATACAACAAATGCCGCAGCGACAATGACGGTACCCTTAACGCACGCACACGACCTGGGTGCCGGAATTCTTCAGGTACCACGCATCATGCAGAACTCAAACAACACCGACTTCCAGGTGGAAGTGAAGTGGTTGACTGGAGTGTCAGAGCGCTTCCAACTCCAAGGCGTGGTGGTTGAGCAGGACAGCAGCAATTATATGCGCTTTGAGTTTAATTCGGACGCAATTGCAACAAAGGCATTTGTCGGCAGCATCGTCAATGGAGTTCAAACGCAGCTCGCGTACTTTAACATCTATCCCAATGGCGCAATCCCGACATATATGCGCGTTCGACGAACAGGCGATAACTGGACACAGTTTTATTCAAACGATGGCATTGTGTGGACGCCAAGCGGTACATGGGTAAGGACGATGACAGTGAACAGAGTCGGCCCCTATATCGGAAACCTGGGAACGCCTGTTCCGGCACACACGGGAAGCCTCGACTATTTCATGAACACTGCTTCGCCGATAGCCAATGAGGATGGTACTACCGCGGTCGACTCCATCGCACCAATCATTTCGAATCTTCAGGTGGTCCCCGGGGACACCAGTGCGACCTTTACCTGGAATACCAACGAACTATCCACCACCACTGTTTCCTATGGATTGACGGCCGCTTACGAGCTCGGCTCGATAACCGACACCAACAAAGTAGCAAGCCATTCAATCACCCTCAACGGGCTTGCCCACCAGACGACCTATCATTTCCGTGCAACGTCTGCTGATAGGTTCGGCAATGCGGCAAACACAACCGATTCGACTTTTGCAACCGCGGATTCATTCCTCGTAGCGTCCGATGATTTCAATACGTTCAGCCTCAAGAATTTCTGGACATTCGTCAACCCGCAGGGAGACGGATCGCTCAACTTCACCGGGCAGAATACGCCGAATGCCTGGGCGGTCATTTCCGTGCCGGCGGGAATTCCTCACGAATCATGGACAAGTGGAAACAATTCCGTACGTATTGTTCAAAATGCCAACAACAAAGACTTTGAGGTCGAAGCAAAGTTTGAATCCGGCGTCTCACAAGCTTTCCAGGAACAAGGCATCATTATTGAGCAGGATAATTCTCGTTTCCTCCGGTTCGAATTCTATTCCAACGGTTTGAACACAAAGATTTTTGCCGGAGATGACTCGGCAGGGGTCGGCGTCTCCCATCTCAACAGCATCATCGGCGCCAATGGCATTTCCCCTCTTTATATGAGGGTAAAACGTATCGGCAACCAGTGGACGCAGTTCTATTCGCTGAATGGAACTACATGGACGTCGGCGGTGACATTCGTTCGAACGTTGAACGTTGCAAAAGTCGGCCCCTACGCCGGTAACGCGGGCACAGGTCCGTCGAATGCTCCTGCCTTCACATCGAACATTGATTACTTCTTCAAAACGAACAGGCCGGTGAACCCCGAGGACGGCGGTATTGCGATTGACAATGTCCCGCCTGTTATTAGCAATGTGCAGAAGTCGACAACCGGAACGACTGCGACAATTACCTGGAACACAAACGAGCCTGCACGAAGCAGCGTCTCGTACGGACCGACATCGGCATACGAAAATGGAACCGTGTCCGACTCGGTGCTGAAAACATCACATTCTTTCCTGATAAAGAACCTGAATCCGGCGTCGCTCTATCATTTCCGTGTGTCATCCAAGGACTCCAGCAACAACAATACAAACTCGGCTGACTCAACGTTCACCACGGGTCCGGCGTCAACAATCGTCTCCGATGATTTCAATACGTTCATTCTGAATACAAGCCGTTGGACATACTTCAATCCGAGGAGTGATGCGACACTGACGATGAACAACACCAACACAGACAGTGCACGTGTATTCATTGCAGTTCCCGGAGGAGTCGAGCACGCACCCTGGACAGGCGGCAATTTTGCTCCGCGCATCATGCAGCCAAGCAATAACACGGATTTTGAAGTCGAGGTAAAGTTTGAGTCCGCTGTCTCCCAGAAATTCCAGATTCAGGGAATCATTGTCGAGCAGGATCAAAACAACTACCTCCGCTTCGAAATTAATTCCGATGCCATCAATACAAAAGCATTTGCAGGAAGTATTATCGGTGGAACAGGAAGCTCCAAACTTTCCAGCACAATCGGAGCGAATGGCATTCTTCCGCAGTATATGAGAGTACGAAGGGAAGGCAACGTCTGGACGCAATCGTATTCACTAAACGGAACAACATGGATCACGGTTGGCAGCTTCACACAGGTGCTTGCTCCTGATTCCATCGGCCCGTTCATCGGCAACTCCGTCGGGACATCCACCACACCTGCACACACAGGAAAGATTGACTACTTCTTTAATACACGGTCGCCGATTTCTCCCGAGGATGGAGGCATCGCACCCGATCCGCTTCCGCCGGTTATTTCAAACATTCAGGTGACACGTACAAGCACGACCGCAACAATAACATGGACAACCAATGAGCCGGCAAATAGCGCGGTTTCCTATGGGGCGACCAATGCCTATGAAAATGGCACTGTAAGTGATTCGGTGCGCGTATTGAACCATACGATCAACCTGAACGGGTTAACGATCGGAGCGACATATCATTTCAGGGTTACGTCCGCGGATTCAACAGGCAACGTTGCCAACTCAAATGACTCGACGTTCACCATGCTTCCTCCTTCCTCTATTGTGTCTGATGACTTTAATCAGGCAACATTAAATACATCGCTCTGGACATTCTTCAATCCTCTAGGGGATGCAACACTAACCATGAATAATACCGGCACGGATAGTGCGAGAATGTTCATTTCCGTACCAGCCGGACTGACTCATCAGCCGTGGACTGGGGCGAACAATGCACCACGCATCATGCAGGCCTCCAACAACACTGATTTCGAAGTACAAATAAAATTTGAATCCGCTGTCTCCCAGAGGTTCCGGATGCAGGGAATGATAGCAGAGCAGGACCAAAACAACTACATTCGATTCGACATCGAATCCGATCTAACGAATACCCGGGCATTTGCCGCCAACATTACCGGTGGCACAGCCACCCAAGCTTTTTCGGTGGTCATCGGTGCTGGCGGGATCCCGCTGCAGTACATGCGTGTCAAGAGGTTGGGTAACCAGTGGACGATGTCGTATTCTCTCAATGGCACATCGTGGACACAGGCTGGAACCTTTGCGAGGACATTGACAATCGACTCGGTCGGCGTCTTTATTGGAAATGCCGGAACAACCGCTGCGAACAGCCCCGCTCACATTGGCAAGGTGGACTACTTCTTTAATACCGCCTCGCCGATTGCATCGGAAGACGGTACAGTTGACACAACAGCACCGGTAATCAGCAATGTGCAGACCACGTCGACGTTAAACTCCTTCCAGGCAAGCTGGAATACTAATGAGAACGCAAGCGGAACACTCCAATACGGATTGACAACAGGGTATGAACTGGGCTCTGTCTCCGATACCAACAGAACCCTTTCCCATACACTTCAGGCATTGAGCCTCCAGAGCGGTACGCTGTACAATTTCCGCATCACTGCAAAGGACAGCCTGAACAATACAAGAGTCTCATCCAACTTTACTGTGAGAACGCGCGGTCTTCTGACTGCAGCAACCATCGGCAGCGGGTCAATCTCGAAAAATCCGGACTCGGCGAATGGTTATCCCTACGGCCAAACTGTCGGATTGAAGGCGACCGCCAACGCCGGCTGGCATTTCATTGGCTGGAGCGGCGATACAACGACAACATCGGATACGCTTCTTCTCACGATGAACGGCAACCGCACAGTGACGGCAACATTTGATACCAACCGCATAT
>CAZWIN010000290.1:0-3973 GCA_964633855.1 uncultured Chitinophagales bacterium | reverse complement strand
GGCAGCAATCCGCTTTTTCCCATATTGCTGGAGCGGTAATATTGCGCTGTCGTTCTTCACAAGGGTAATGGCATCACGGGCAATTTGCTTTGCAAGCCGCGCATGCTCCTTGTTTCCCACGACATCTGCGACACGGTCAATATCTATATAACGATTCTCGTGGAGCCCGAGCCAATGCTTCACGAGCAATATTCTGGCAACGGACTCATTGATACGAGCCTCGGAAATCTCATTTTTTTTGACCGCCTGCACTACCTCCCTGATTGCAACCTCTTCATTGGCTGGAATCAAGAGTATGTCAACACCCGCTTTCACCGCCCTTACAGATGCCTCGCCAATTGAAAAACTCTTGACCAGCCCGCGCATATCCATTGCATCGGTAACAACAAGGCCCTGAAATCCAAGTTCACCTTTTAAGACGTTGCTGATTATTACAGGTGAAAGCGATGCAGGAATTCCACGGGATGAATCAATCGCCGGAACCTCAAGATGCGCAATCATTACCGACATTACCCCTTGCCGGACTGCTTCCCTGAATGTGGCAAGTTCAAGGCTATCCAGACGTGTACGGCCATACGGAACGGTCGGCAGGTCAAGATGTGAATCTACACCGGTATCCCCATGCCCGGGAAAATGCTTTGCAGTTGACACCACACCGCCATCATTCAAACCTTTTGCGTATGCAGCCGCCATGCGGCTCACGAGAGATACATCCTCTCCAAACGAGCGCGTGTTGATGACGGGGTTTGATGGATTATTGTTCACATCGGCGACAGGTGCAAAATTCTGGTGTACTCCGATTGCCCGGGCTTCTTCTGCAATAGCAAGCCCGACGTTGTATGCGTGTTGTTCATTTCTTGTTGCACCAAGTGCCATCGCTTCAGGAAAATATGTGCCACGCCTGACGCGCATTGCGATTCCGCGCTCGAAATCTGCCGCCACAAGCAATGGAACGGCAGCAAGCCGCTGGAGCTTGTTCATCAAAACAGCATGCTCATACACATCCGCCTGAAAAGTGACAAGCCCGCCAACTTTCTGCTCACTGACGAGCCGGGCCAACCGCTGATACTCATCCGTTGTGCTGCTGATGTAATGGCCATACGCACGCGCCATTACCATCTGCGCAACCTTCTCTTCGAGTGTGAGAGAGGCAAGCGTTGAGTCAACCCAAACAGGAAATGTACTTTGGAGATTGAACGAAAGAGGCGGATACGTTTTGGATTGTGCCGGCTGGTGTACGGGAATCGGTGGCGGAGGAGCTTTAACGGAAATCTTTTCAGACGTCCCGCACGAAAGGACACACATAGAGAAGATGATGACGAGAGGCCGGGGGAAGTGTCTTATCATTTGCACCATTTACAGCTTCTTCAGCCGTTCGCGGGCAAGCAATACCGCACCATAGACCGGGGGATGTAATTGTTGGCGGACCTCAACCTGGGGAAGCGACTTCATGAGCTTCATTTGCAATACATTCGCATAGACAGAACCGGGCTGCACCAATCCCCCTACCATCACGAGTCCGATTTTGCGAAGGATACCCATCTGTCGCACAATAACGCCTGCCTGTTCCGCCAGGTGGGTAGCAGCTCTTTGAATGATGCGTTGCGAGACCACATCGTTGTTGGCAGCCGTTTCAATCACGACCGGGGCAAGCGACGGGATATCAAAGTTCTCACGATAGATGGCGGCGATAATGTGGTCCCGTGAATCCCAATGAAATTTTCTCGCCAACACTTCTTTCAATTTACCGGCATCACCACGCTTGTCGAAGTGTTGCGTCATTGCAACGAGCGCCTCCCGCCCGATGTAGTATCCGCTCCCTTCATCACCAAGAATTCTTCCCCAGCCACCGACGCCCAATACTTCATTGCGCTGGGTTTTCCCGACGACAATCGAGCCGGTTCCGGCGATAACAACAACACCCGGACCACCATCAAATGCGCCTTCGAGCGCAATCCGCGCGTCAGTATCAACTTCTATTGAAGGAGCCTGACCTTTGAGGCGGGAAAGGACTTCATCCCGCAAGCGCTTTTTATCCTGGTCACGGCCTGCGCCCGCTATTCCCATCACTACGGATCGGAATTCGTTCACATCGCAGCGAACTTCTTCTGCACACTCAACTATGAGATGAGCTATGGTATCAGCCGATTTTTCAATACCAACGACATTCGGATTGGATGCTGTCGTTTCGCGTTGCGCAAGGATCTGGCCGGATTCATCCGCAGCCATTGCCAGCGTCTTTGTTCCTCCCCCATCAATACCGAGAACCAGTGTCTTTCGACTCATGCCATACTCATAATGAAACCAGGGGGATATACGCGTTCTTGTTGCATAAATTTTTCAAAAGCTACCAAAAACGCATCAGAGAAGCAACAAAGAGCGGGGAGGTGAGAGCCTTATGGGATGGATTATTGGATTGGCGGAGTGCTGGAAGAGTGGACCGAGTGTTCGAGTGTCGTCCCGCTCCTGACACTACAACTCCATGAACTCTATAAACTACTTTGTGAAGCGGCCTGAAGTGTATTCTTCATCAGCATCGCAATTGTCATCGGACCAACGCCACCCGGAACAGGTGTTATTGCACCGGCAACCGTGGACGCGGAGGCAAAGTGAACATCGCCAACAATGCGATGCCCACCTTTTGCAGAAGAATCATTAATGCGGTTAATGCCCACATCAATCACTACACTGCCGGGCTTGAGCATGTCACCAGTGATCACTTCCGGTTTGCCAAGCGCTGCAATAACAATATCCGCACGACTTGTGTGCACAGCAAAATCCCTTGTACCGGTGTGAACAACTGTGACAATGGCATTGGCGCCTTGTTGTTTCTGAAGCAGGATGTTCATCAACGGCTTGCCAACGATGTTGCTCCGACCCACAACAACCACATGCTTGCCCGATGGGTCATTACCGCTCCGAATGAGTAACTCTTGCACACCGGCGGGTGTACAAGGGCGGAGACTCTCCTGTCCGATCACTAACTTGCCAACGTTGACCGGATGAAAACCATCCACATCCTTGCGATAATCAATCGCCTCGATGACGGCACTTTCCTGAATATGGCCCGGCAACGGAAGCTGGACGAGAATCCCATGAATATTGCCATCAGAATTGTATTTGCCGATAACGGTGAGAAGATCAGCCTGAGATATTGACGCGGGAAGCTTTTCTGTAACAGAGTGAAACCCCATCTCAGCGCAGGCCTTGCCTTTGGAGTTGACATAGACTTGTGATGCGGGGTTTTCTCCGACAAGTATGAAGGCAAGCCCGGGAGTAATGCCGCGTTGCAGTTTCAGAGTATCCGAGGCAAGCTTCACTTCGGCCCTGATCTGTGCTGCTATCGCCTTGCCATCAATTATTTGGGCCACGGAGAGTACCAATAGATGAGACTGCTTATGAACACTATATCGTTAAGACTGAAGGTCTAACCGAACGTCGGAAATATTACGGTCTCCATTCTCAAGGCACGGCCTGTCTCGACATCTGCCTGCACAAACACTGCACAGAGCCGTACATCATGCGCCGCTACTTCGTATTTATGCGGCGTCTGCAACATCATCCGCTTGATGGCCAGGTCCTTCTTCATGCCAAGAACGGAATCATACGGGCCTGTCATGCCGACATCTGTTTGAAATGCCGTGCCACGCGGTAGTATTCGTCCGTCGGCTGTCGGCGTATGTGTGTGTGTACCAATGACAGCGGTTGCCTTCCCGTCGAGATGCCATCCCATTGCCATTTTTTCAGCTGTGGCGTCAGCATGAAAATCCACAAAAATGACCTTGGTCTCTTCCTGCATCTTACTGATCGCCCACTCGGCCGTCTTAAACGGGTCATCAATCGGCTGCATGTATACGCGGCCCTGAATATTCAGTACGCCAACTTTTCCCTTCTCTCCAAGATCAACAACAATAAAACCGTTGCCGCCATTCTCCCGCGGATAATTCAGTGGACGCAGAATGCGTTTGTCGCC
>CAZWIN010000289.1:492-3982 GCA_964633855.1 uncultured Chitinophagales bacterium | reverse complement strand
AATCTATGCAACGGGTTGTTGAAGTGTTGCGGGAATATCGCTCCATCATGGATAAGTTTCATCTTGACGGCACAGTTGTTTGCGGCACAAGCGCTGTACGTGACGCACTTAACCGCGATGAGTTCGTGGCTTTTGTCCGAAAGGAAACCGGGTTTGCTGTTGAAGTATTAAGCGGGGATGAGGAAGCTCTGTGGACATATCGCGGCGCTATTAGCGGCGCACCGGGTATCAGTCGTGCAACTGTTGTGGATATAGGCGGAGGAAGCACGGAAATCACTGTAGGAAACACCACATCTGTTACCGAGCGGGTGAGCCTTGATATCGGCTCGGTCAGGATTACAGAGCGCTTCTTCAAACATGATCCACCGACTCATCCGGAATTGGAGAAGGCAATTGAGGTCATCGAAAATGAGCTGGTCAAAGCGGCGCGGTTTCACTTTACCGGAACAACGCTTATCGGAGTTGCGGGTACGGCAACATCGCTGGCCATTCTCGACCAAGGCATGAAGGCATTCAATATTCATGCTGTTACAAACTACATCCTTAAATTAGATAATGTGTACGGACTGTTGAGAACACTTCGCTCCATGACGGTGGAGAACATTCTCACACTCTCACGCGTCATGGAAGGCCGTGCAGATGTTATTGCCGCAGGCGTACTAATTCTCCGTGAAGTAATGGCGCACTATAAATTCAAGGAAATGATTGTCAGTGAGAGAGGTGTACGATATGGCCTGGCTGTGCGGGAATGGGAAAGAAGGGAAGGTTCAGAAAATAACTGAAGACTGTGCCAGCTATCTCCCGCGTGACATTTGCGCAATAACTTCCTTCAGGCTTGCCACCACATATTCAACATCCTCGCCACTGTTATCCCGGCCAAAGGCAAACCGCAATGTGGCTTTCGCCGTCTTCGGATCGCGTCCCATCGCCAACAGTACGTGCGATGGCTGCATACTGCCGGAGGTACATGCCGACCCGCTCGTCACTGCGATACCATTCAGATCCATGTTCATCAGCAGCATTTCGCCTTCGAGAGGAAGAACCGCGTTATCAAATGAAATGTTCAGGACGTGAGGAAGCCGTGAAGAGGGATCACCGTTTACAATAACGCCGGGCAGCGCCGCAGAAACCTTCTCTTGGAGTGCATCACGCAACCGTCGAAGTCGTACAGATTCCTCTGCCCGCGAATGAAGAGCAAGCTCCACTGCTTTGGCGAACCCAATGGCGAGCGGGACATTCTCCGTGCCGGGCCTCTTCCCGCGTTCCTGGCCGCCTCCGAAAAACAATGGATTGATCTCCGTTCCCCGCTTTACAAACAAGGCACCTATTCCTTTCGGGCCGTACATTTTATGCGCCGAGAGGGTCATCAAGTCAACATTAAGTTCCTGAACATTCACCGGGATCTTGCCAAAAGACTGCACGGCATCCGTATGCATCAACGCCCCGGCCTCATGCACAAAGGCTGCAATTTCTGCAACAGGGGAAATCGAACCTACCTCGTTGTTCGCATGCATGATGGATACCAACGCTGTCCCAGAAGTAATCGAGTTTTTAAGCACATCAATGACGACGACGCCATCGCCTTCCACAGGAAGAACATCCACACTGAACCCATTCTCATGCAGATGTTCACACGTTTCAAGAACAGCATGATGCTCGGCAGCAGACGTAACGATGTGTGTTCTGCCTTTGTTTTTTGACGACGTTGCAATTCCGCGAATGGCAAAGTTATTCGATTCCGTGCCGCCGCTGGTGAAGAATATCTCTCCTGATTGCGCACCAATTGCCCCGGCAATCACCTCACGCGCCTGTTCCAACGCAGACTTTGCCTGCCTTCCATACCAATGCACCGATGATGCGTTGGCATAATTGTCCATAAAGTATGGTTGCATCGCTTCAAGTACACGAGGGTCAAGGGGTGTCGTTGCAGTATGGTCAAGATAAATGCGTCGCATGGCAGGAGAATATACGCTGGGAATAACCTGATGTCAAATTGCGGGTAGCATCAAAAAGCGAAGACGGCTCCGGAAGCCGTCTTCGCACAACACTCCTTATTCCTCGCCTTCCCGGAACCGCTGTCGCCGTACTTCCTTCATCGCCTCGCGTAATTCCCTCTCGAACTGGCGTTCGAAGAGAAGAAAGCGCGCCCGCTGCTCGACCGTGAGAAGATCCGAAAGCCCGTTGACAAATTTCTCACGCTCACTCACCAGCTTTCCATCCAACGCAAGGATTGGCGCAAAAGCCGCCTCAATTTCCTTGCCGTCTGCCTCATTCCGGACAAGGCGATCCAGTTTGTCCAGAAGATCCATCTTCTCATCCATTATCTTCCGTCTGTTGTTCTCATGCTCATTCAGCCGGGCAAAAAAACGGACGGATTGTTCCTCTTTCAGGTTGAGCATTTCCACCAGCCGTACTTTCTTCAATTGCTCAACTCTTTCCGGGCCGCGGCCCGGCGGCGGACCGAATGGCTGTGCAGCCGCGGGGTGCGCAATAAGGAATACAACAAACAGGACAATACTGAACAGTTTCATATACTCCTCCAAAAATTACAACTTTACTTGCGATGTCGGGGATAAAGTCGTCAGCAGCTTGTCCACCTGCGCATCAGAGAGAATTTCAAGAGCAAGAGAGGGCTCGCCTGTTGAGATACAATATTGTGCCGCATCCTCCCCGCTGATGTTGAACACGGTTTCATGTACGGATCCGGCAACATCGCCGAGAGATTCTTCGACATACAGGGAATCAATTTCCGATTGCGGCAACGAGGCAAGAATCGGATACACGGCCGTTTCCGGTCGCGGCTGTTCGGGCACATAATAGTGAAGCCCGATGTAAAAGGAAATAATGGCAACGACACCGGGAATTGCAACGCGTGCCGCCCAACTCAACGACAGAGCTTTTCCGCTTGTAACTGAGTCCAGCTCATTGTTCACCCGCAGTATCATGTTGGACCAGTAGCTCTCGGCCGGAACAAGCGGATCATACCCTCCTTTGCGCTCAAGGGTTGAACGCAATTCATCCGTGGCACGCTGCTCTTCCTGGTCAGCGATCTTCTGCCGCTCCCGGAATTTCATCTTTCATGTACTCCCTGACCTTGTTGACTGCGTGAAAATAGTTTGCCTTCAATCCACCGACCGACGTCTTCAATACGTGTGCGATTTCCTCGTAACTGAGCCCGTCAAAGTATCGCAAGACAAATACCGCCTTTTGCTTTTCAGGAAGAGTGGCGACTGCCTGTTGCAACAACAGCTCCGTCTCTTTCTGTTCATAGTCCCTGTCCGGTTGTTCCTTTGCCGGCAGCAACCGGTTGACGATTTCACTCTGCCGCAGATAGTTCATCACTTGATGTTTCCGGATCGTGTTCAAAGAAAGATTGACTGCAATCCGGTATATCCAGGTGAAGAAGCTCGATTCCCATAGCACACGTGCAGCAGGCCAAGGATGAAGGCGTAGAAGATGCTCTGCGTGGCGGGCCGAGCGTATCGACACC
>CAZWIN010000289.1:0-482 GCA_964633855.1 uncultured Chitinophagales bacterium | reverse complement strand
AGAAGCTCGATTCCCCGCGGAACTCACCGAGTGCCACATATGCTTTGATGAAAGTCTCCTGCGTAATATCATCGGCATCGGCGTGGCTGCCCACCATTCTTCGTGCAACCCAATAGATCCGTTGCTGGTAACGGCGCATAAGCACCGTATATGCGTGCCGCTTACCATTGCGGACATCCTGAACCAGCGCGGCATCTGATACTTCACTCATGGATCACGTCAGTTAGACACTGTGGAGGAATCGGGGTTTAACCGGCTGTAACCGACGTTTTGAACTCTTTCCTGAGCATTTTCAGAGTCTTTTTCATGTCTTGTGAGATGACCTTTGTCTCCGAAAGGACCGGCATGAAGTTCGTATCGCCGTTCCAGCGAGGGACAATATGAAAATGGATATGATCGTCAATACCGGCACCGCTTGCCCGGCCAAAATTTGCCCCGAAATTATATCCTTGAGGTTTCATCACACCTGCTTGACACCAACG
>CAZWIN010000288.1:0-4030 GCA_964633855.1 uncultured Chitinophagales bacterium | reverse complement strand
GGTGATTGAAGCGCACGCGACGTACAAAAAGGCTGCGCGCTTTGACGACCTCCTTCATGTGGCAACCATTCTGAAAGAATTACCTGTGGCGAGAATTAGGCTTGATTACGAAGTGTATCGTGATGGCGAAACTGAACTGCTTGCCGACGGCCATACGGTCCACAGCTTCGTCAGTGCTGCCACAGGAAGGCCGACAAGGGTTCCCGCCCAGATACTCGAGCGCATCGAAAACAAAATGAACAACAGACATTAGGCGTATCATGCTCGACCCGAAACTTCTGGAGATTCTTTGCTGCCCTGCCTGCAAAGGCGGCCTTGACTACAATTCACATCAGAACACACTCACCTGCAAACAATGCAAAAAGGTGTATCCCGTCAGAAATGACATTCCGATCATGCTTGTGGAAGAAGCCAAGTGATTGCCGACAGCCGCATAACGCGATTGGTTGAGCTGGCTCTGCTCGAAGATGTCGGGATGGGTGATCTTACAAGCGATAGTATTGTTACGGAATCTTCGCGCGGGAAAGCTTTGTTTGTCTGCAAGGAAAGTGGTATCGTTGCCGGGCTTGAAATCACCGGATTGGTATTTCGAATGTGTGACGAGACAGCTTCATTCAGTACAACTGTACATGACGGAAATCCGGTACGCTCCGGGGACGCGTTTGCATATGTCGAGGGTTCGATTAGGGCGATCCTCAGGGCAGAACGGACAGCGCTGAATTTTTTGCAACGTATGAGCGGCATTGCCACCGCAACACGGCAATACGTTCAGGCCGTGCAGGGAACGAATGCCAGAATTACAGATACAAGAAAAACCGCGCCCGGCTTGCGTATTGTCGATAAACTGGCGGTAAAGCTGGGAGGTGGTGTAAACCATAGATTCGGGCTTGATGATATGATTCTCATTAAAGATAACCACGTCGCTGCTGCCGGCGGGGTGCAGGCTGCGATTGAACAATGCAAACGCTTCCTCTCTGCGCACCATCTTCAAGTTCCCATCGAAGTTGAAACAACGTCGCTCGCGGAGGTGAAGGAAGCTCTCCTTTGCGGCAATATTCAACGGATCATGCTGGATAATTTTCCCCTGGCTGATATGAGAACCGCCGTCGGGCTTATCAACCATCGTGTTGAAGTTGAAGCTTCGGGAGGAATTACACTGGCAAACGTGCGCGCAGTGGCTGAAACAGGCGTTGATTTTATCTCCATTGGCGCTCTTACCCACTCGGCGAAAGCACTGGACATTTCGCTTGAGCTCTCTGCTGACGGCTCTTCCCAGTGATTCACCTCCCTCGGGAAAATAATGTTTGACAAAATCAAACGTCTCGGTACTGATACCGCAATGTATGGCGTCAGCACTATTCTCGGGCGTTTTCTTACGTTCATCCTCACGCCGCTGTACGCAAACCTTCTTATCCCTTCGGAGTTGGGCATCGTTGCCACAATGTATTCGTACATTGCTTTCCTAAATGTCGTGTATGGATATGGAATGGAGTCCGCCTTTTTCAGGTATTATTCCGCTCCGGAGATCGGGGATAAGAAACAGAACTTCACCGTCCCATTTGCTTCCCTTGTAATTACGTCGAGTGTGTTCTCGATGCTTATCACGCTGTGCTCTTCCGGGCTTTCCTCGTTTCTCGGATTGCCGGACTCAGGCCAAACAATTGTGAGGTATACGGCGATCATCCTTTTGCTGGATGCAGTTGCCATCATTCCCTTTGCGTTGCTGCGGATGGAAAAGAAAGCGAAGACATTTGCATCAATAAAGCTCGCCGGTATATGTGTAAATGTCCTGAGCAATATTCTTTTTCTCATGTATTTCCGGAAGGGTGTGGAAGGCATATTCCTGAGTAACGTTCTTTCCTCATCGTTAGTGTTGTTCATGCTGATACCGGCTATGGTGTCGCACATTTCAGGCAATTGGCACCAGGCGCTGTACAGGGAACTTCTCCGGTTCGCGCTGCCGTATGTCCCCGCCGGTATTGCTGCAATGATGATTCAGGTGATTGACCGCCCGATTCTTGAAGCGCTTACCGATAAGGCCACCGTGGGAATTTACCAGGCCAACTACAGGCTGGGGATTTTCATGATGCTGATCGTGTCAACGTACGATTTTGCCTGGAGGCCGTTTTTTCTTTCGCATGCCAATGACAAGGATGCGAAGCAAATGTTTGCGCGCATTCTGACGTACTACATCCTGTTCATTTCCGTGATGTTTTTGATGCTGAGTTTCTTTATAGAAGATCTGGTGAAACTGCCGCTGTTCTGGGGGCGATCGCTTTTACCCGAGACATACTGGGCCGGGCTGACGATTGTTCCGGTGGTACTGCTCGCATACATGTTTCTCGGCATTTCCAATAATATCGTGGCGGGAATCTATATCGAGAAAAGAACAAAGCATCTTCCAACAATTGCTTTCCTCGGAGCGGCTGTGAATGTCGTCGCGAATTATGCGCTTATTCCTGTCATGGGTTTGATGGGTGCTGCGCTGGCAACATTATTGAGCTACCTGATTATGACAATAGTGATGTATGTTATCGTTCAGACATTTTACCCGGTGAAGTATGAGATAGACAGAATTATCAAAATTGCCATCTCTCTTCTCATTGTGTTCCTGCTTTTTATTTTTGTTCCAGTCGATACGTTCAGGTGGTTGTGGAAGATTGGTTTGCTTGCGCTCTTTTGTGTGACGATGTATATGCTCCGCTTTTTTAACGCTGCTGAAATTACCCAATTGGTCAGCCTCTTCAAGAGACGCAATACCGCAGATGTAGTCTCTACTTCTCCGCCCTCAAGCGATGTCTGATGGATTTTCAAACCGGAATTGGCTATCATAACACATGAAAAATGAACGGTTTGACGCTGCCAGGCCCATGCAAGTGGGCGGACAGGCGGTGATTGAAGGTGTGATGATGCGTGCGCCGGGCATGGTTGCAACTGCAGTACGGCGGGCTAACGGAGCGATCCTTGTCAAGAAAGAACCCTTTCGTTCGCTTGCCGAACAGAACAGGATCTTCAAGTTTCCGGTCCTCCGCGGCGCAGTCGGTTTGGTTGAAATGATGTTTATCGGGATCCGTTCGCTGAATTTCTCTGCGGAAGCCGCACTGGAAGACAGCAAATCCGGCGCAAATGGAAGCACTCCAGCTTCGCCAAAGCAGAAAACCAATCTTGCCCTCGGCATTACGGTTGCTGCCTCTCTTCTTCTCAGCGTTGCAGTCTTTTTTGTTACGCCCCTCTTTCTTGCCACAATTCTTTTCAGTGTTGATCAGAATCCTCTCTGGTTCAACCTGGTGAGCGGAGCAATGCGGATTGGCCTGTTGCTCGGTTACCTCGGGCTCATCTCACTTCTTAAGGATATCAGCAGGCTGTTTGAATATCACGGTGCTGAACACAAAGCAGTGTTTGCATTTGAATTTGGCGAGATGCTGGATATTCCCTCGGCGGCAAAACAGACACGATTCCATCCACGATGTGGTACGAGCTTTCTACTTATTGTAATGTTCGTTGCAATTATTCTGTTCAGCATATTTGATACATTCCTGATGAGTTGGTTGGGCAGTATTACGCTTCCCGTCCGGCTTCTCACCCATCTTCCGTTAATTCCCCTCGTTGGCGGAGTTTCCTACGAATGTATCCGGCTCTCGTCACTGATGAGTACAACAGCCATCGGTAAGGCGATAGCTGCGCCGGGCTTGTGGCTGCAGCGCATTACCACACGCGAACCCGATGCAGGCCAGATCGAGGTTGCACTTGTAGCCTTGCGCCATGCCCTTGGCCAGGAAACAGAAGCCTCCATTGCCGCCAATGAACAGGTGCTGGAAGTTGCCGCGAACTGATTATGCTTGACCGACTTGAACAGGTACGTGAGCGCTACGAAGAAATAACACGGCTACTGAGTGACCCGGGCATTGTTTCCAACCAGGAACGCTATAGGGAACTCAGCAAAGAGCACAGCGACCTGACTCCCCTCATTAAGTCCTACGAAGTGTACCGGAAAGCTAAAGCTGATCTTGCCGGCCTCAAGGAAATTACA
>CAZWIN010000287.1:0-4045 GCA_964633855.1 uncultured Chitinophagales bacterium | reverse complement strand
ACGGACGCTCCTTATCAAGGATAAGTGAAAACGCCCAACTCCCCTTGATCTTATTGGAAAAGACATACGGCTGAAGCATCTCGAATGTCAGGTCAACATTGGAGACTGCATCGGTGTTCAGGTTGAAGTAGTCAGGAAAGGCGGTAATCGTCTGCGTACGGAAACGGAGGCGTGTGGAGAATGTCCGGCCACCGCCGAAAAAATTTCTGTTCTTGTACCCAAGTCCCGTACCGATATTAAAGTTGCCGTTTTCGTCACTCAAGACCAGCTCGGGAGCAAGCTCGTGCTTGTCCGTCGGACGGATAGTGATCGTGCTCGGCACATGAATCGAAGGGTCATCGTTTGCGGGCGGGGTAACCCTGATGCGGGCAAGGTCGAACAAACCGATCCGGTTAAGATTCCGCTCACTTTCGATCACATTCAACTGGCTGTAGAAGCCCCCCTCCCTGTAATCCAACTGGTCAAAGACCACCTCATCTTCAATATCCTGGCCACCCTCACTGTTCTCCCGGCTGATACTGATCGGGCCGAACAGATATCGCTTGCCTATATCAAACGAGAGAACAACAAAAAAATTTCGCCTGCTCACCGGCCTCAACGCCCATGAACTGTCAGGAAGATACCGTACATTTGGGTAACCGGCATTTTTCAATACGTTAAGGATATGGTCAATCTCTTTCTTGAGAAGCGCCTGGTCGTACGGCTCGCCCTGTGAGATACTGTGCCCATTCTCCATATCCTCGTAGACAAACTCAGGGACATTGATGATTCCACGATATTCTATTGTGTCAATAATCGAGCGATATCCCTCTTCGATGGAGATAAGGATCTCAACACTGTTTTCTTCTTCCGAAAATGTCAGCGATGAATCTACCCGTGATTCAAAAAAGCCCCTGTCCTGGCAATACTGGCGCAGGCGGTGCATATCCTCGGCAAAGACGACCGGATCAAAGAATTCATCACTCCGGCCGAGAGCCTCGCTGATGGTTTTGTGAAGGAACTTGCTGAGAAATCCAGGAGTCTGCCGGGTTTGGATGGTGGCGTGGAGCTCCGCGGAGGTCAATACATCATTCCCTTCAAAGCGGAGGGATTGGATTTCGAATTGGCTGGAAGATGCAGCATGCTGGCCAAATGCCGGAGAGACAAAACAGAGGCAGAGGCCAAGAAGCAGAAGGAATCGTTGGCTCAAGCGAGTGCGCACCATCCGGAATTGAAACGGGCCATACACAAACCCGTATTGACAAGATGCTGTTTGAACTGTCTCAAACAACAAAAAACCCAGCATTGCAAGCCTGGGTTTGTATTGTAGCACTTTTGATCGAGAGAATCAACGAGGCCGGGGGTCAGTACTCCCCCTCATCCTCAAAAAAGAAATCTTCACCAGTCGGATAATCCGGCCAAATATCCTCCATGCTTTCGTACGGCTCTTCTCCATCCTCGAGCTCTTGAAGATTCTCGACCACCTCCACCGGCGCACCAGTCCTGATTGCGTAATCAATCAGTTCATCCTTGGTCGCAGGCCATGGTGCGTCATCAAGATAGGATGCGAGTTCCATCGTCCAGATCAAGGTTCACCATTTCCTTTCGTTGACTTGACAGCTTTCATGTGCAATGTTGGAAGAACGTCTCAGCGTTCAGAGCGCTGGGAACTGGCCAGCAGTGTACGATAGCGGGAAGCATTCACGTCATCAAAGAAATAGTCAACAGGGTTTTGCTTCCTGCCGTTAAATCTCACTTCGTAATGCAAGTGAGGGCCGCTCACAAGTCCCGAACGCCCGCTTTTTGCTATAAGTTCCCCCCTCTTCACTTTTTGTCCGGGCCTGACAAGCACCTTTGACAAATGAGCATAGAGCGAGGAGTATCCATATCCGTGGGAGATGTCAATCACGGTTCCATATCCGCCCTGCGTCCGGCCTGCATAATGTATCACACCGTCTCCGGCTGCATACACATCCGTACCGACATCATTGATGATATCAACGCCTTCGTGCATACGATACACTCGCAACACCGGATGCACACGCATACCGAAACCATTGACCGAATAGTAACCACTCATCGGTTTGATTGCCGGTAGATGAGAAAACCGGCCGGTATTGAACTCATACCGTTTGTTAATCTCTTCGTAGCTGGTTTGTTGGAGCCGGACTTCCCGAAGCAACTGGTCAATCACAGCATCAGCACGTGACAGGAGCTTCTCTGCCTCGGTACCGAGAAACTCCACATCAGGCGTAGTAACGGAGCCCCCGATGGCAGCCTTTCGCGTATCCTCATCAATTGTCGAAAGATCAACCATCAACCGGAGTTCGTTTCCGCGCTCAGCAAGTGTTTGCACCGACTTCTGAAGTTCGCCCGTACGCTTTGTTATATCCCGCAGTTGCTCTTTCAACAACCTGTTCTCGGAAAGCACAGCGGAAACTTCGCCATGGCCAAAATCCAGGGGGTCACCAGCGAGGAAATTCAATGCGACAAGAATACCAAAGACGAATAACCCGCCGGCAACTATACCTGCAAGGACCTTCGTTTTGAACAAACGAATCTCCTTATACTCAAGCATTGAGCCGGAAAGGGTAAAGAATTTTATGTTCTTTGGCTTTAGCATCATTCCAATTTCAAGGGTTAAACAGACAAATCCTGTTCCACCATTTCCTGTCCCCAGCGGAAAGCCTGTAATTCAGCATTTCCAGCGTGATATCGGGCAAAAATCTTGGCTAAGATAATTGATATTCAAAGAGATGTCAAGAAAAAACTTCTCTTTGGCAGGAAAAAAAGAGGCAGATAGAGACTGTTTTGAGGGGGTCACTCGAAGTCGTGTTCGAAGTAGTTGATCACCCTGTTCCCCTTCCGCTTTTCACCAATAACCCCTTCCAAGCGGGAGGCAAACTCCTTGGCTGCATCATACCCGTAGTGTTTCAGGAGATAGTTCAGGGCAATCACTTCAGTAATAACGGTAACATTCTTTCCCGGAAAAATCGGCAGTTTGACATGTGGAATTTCCACATCCGCGAGCTTCATTGTTTCATCATCGAGGCCGGTACGAGTATAGTCATGATTGGGCTTCCAATCCTCCAATTCCACAACAATTTCGACCCGCTTTTGGAAACGTATCGCCCGGATACCAAACATGCTGCGAATATCAAGAAGGCCGAGGCCGCGAATCTCCATGAAATGTTTGACGAGGTCAGTTCCGGAACCCATCAGTATTCCCTCGCCCTTGCGTGTCACCATCACCACATCATCGGCAACGAGACGATGGCCACGCTCGACCAAATCCAGGGCAATTTCACTCTTGCCGATACCTGAACGCCCCATCATCAAGACACCGACACCATAGACATCAACAAACGAGCCATGCAGAACCATCTGCGGAGCGAACTGGTCGTCCAAAAAATCAGCAAGGAAATACACAAGCTTCGTTGTCTCGAACGGCGTGCCGAACACCGGAATACCTCTCGTTGAGGCTGCCTCAAGCAAATCCTTGTCGAGTGTATTGTTATTGGTGAGGATGATGCACGGGATTTTAAATTCCAGGAGAGTCATGAATGCCGAACGCCGCTGCGCCTTGTCAAGCGAATTCAAATACTTGATCTCGGTGTTGCCCATGAGTTGAACGCGGTCGTAGGTGAATAACTCGACATATCCCGCCAATGCAAGGCCCGGACGATGCAGGTTCTTATCCTTGATCCGGTTCTCAAAACCGTTTTCCCCGTTTAAGGGATGAAGACGGAATTTCTCCTTCGTAGCATCAAAGAGAAAGCCGACGGATATTTCCTTCTTCCGGGTTTCCTTGGCGCGGTCAATTTTCATGGGCTAGTCGCTTCCGGCAATGAGCTGTTGATCGGGCCTTGTGTAACTTCGGCATTACACCTTGTCCTTCAGCGCACGGACCTTTTTCTTATCCTTTTGATGAAGCTTGGATTTGTACTTTGCCAGTTGGGTCTCCAGCTTTTCCACAGCCTTGTCAATGGCCTTTTCATACTCTTCGCTTTTTTGTTTTGCAGAGAGGATGTTACCGTGCACACGAAGGTTGATCTCCGCCGGGCTG
>CAZWIN010000286.1:0-4046 GCA_964633855.1 uncultured Chitinophagales bacterium | reverse complement strand
ATGGAAACTGCAAGAATCCAAGCAGAGAATAACGAAAACAGCTGTCTTGCCAATGCCTTCTCCCAGTTTTGTTTTGCAAAATGTATCAATTCAGGCGGGGAATAGCAAGGTTCGGACGTTGCTTCTCTGAAGGGAAAGCTTTATATTATTGGCAGATTTTAACTACACAAGGCCTACCAGGAAGGATTATCAGCAATGCGAGAAGGTATCCACCCCGTATATAAGAAAGCAACAGTTTCCTGTGTTTGTGGAAATACGTTTGTTACCCGTTCAACAGCCGGCGATTTGAAGCTTGAAATCTGCTCTGCCTGCCACCCGTTCTTTACAGGCCGTCAGAAGCTGGTTGACTCTGCTGGTCGTGTTGAACGCTACAACAAGAAATATGGCAAGAAGGCCGAAACGGCCGCCTGAATTCTTTCGTGATGTTGTCATGATATTGCCCGCCTGTCCCTAAAGACAGGCGGAGTTTTTTGATGCCTGTTGATAGAGCAACTTATGCACCTTTGTTTGTTTGAGGATACCCTCGTACAGAACTTCCTTCCGTTGGTCCATCTCCGTCCGGTGTACGACCTCCGCAGCGGCATGTTCACTCTGCGTGAGAGAACTATCAATTACCTTTCACCGTCTTCACTCACACTGTTTGTCCGTGGATATATTGCTTCGCTGGTCAGAGATGAAAATCCCGGTATCGCAGTGAACGTTATTCCCACAGATGCCTGCCTGTTTGTCAATGGGCGGTGTATTATGACTCCGGCCTTCGCAAAGGTCCTCAAAAAGACATCGCCGGCGGAATGTCTCTTTATTTCAAACAATGAAGTTGTTGCAGCCCGGCTGGGGAAAGAAAGACTCCGAAAGCTCAAGAGTCAACCAAGTGCGGATGTGCTGGATTTTGAAGCGCTTGATGGAGTGGAGCATGTAGCTGTAGACGCCGGATTGGTGCAATATCCATGGGATTTGATGTACTCAACGACAGCAATCTTCCGGGATGATTTTGGATTGCTTGTGAGCAAAGGTGCTGCACGAAAAGGCAATGTGCATAAGTCTGCCATACTGGTTGGCAAGAAGCAGATCAGTATTGGAAAGAGAAGCAGAATAGACCCGGCTGTGGTTCTTGTTGCTGATGAAGGCCCGATCTTTATTGGTAATGAAGTCCACATTCATCCGGCAACTGTAATCGAAGGGCCGTGCTTCATTGGTGATGGTTCGATCATCAAAGTTGGCACAAAGATTTACGGACATACCACAATTGGTCCATCATGCAAAGTCGGCGGAGAAATTGAGCGATCGATTATCCACTCGCATTCCAACAAGCAGCATGACGGCTTTCTTGGCCATTCTTATATCGGCCAGTGGGTAAATCTCGGCGCTGGAACAACCACCAGCAACCTGAAGAACACATATGGAAACGTGAGAGTTGAAGCTGCGGGCAAAAGAATTGATACGGAGAAGATGTTTCTCGGAACAATTGTCGGGGATCATGTGAAAGCCGGCATTAACATGTCGCTTGCTGCGGGGACTGTTATCGGTACATCCTCCAATATTTATGGACCGGAAATACCCCCGGCTTTCATCAGGCCGTTCTCATGGGGAAAGGCCGGCGACCTGACGGACTACGATGTTGACAAAGCACTTGCTGTTGCCATGAAAGTGATGGCCAGAAGAAAAATCCAGGCATCCGTCGCTTACCAGGATGCGTTTCGAGAAATCCATACGATGACAATGAGATGAGCGAACAAGTTCTTAACGGCGCAACAGCAGATCATCCTTCGGCAGACCAGCGGCACCGGACAAGCTTATATCAAAGTGTGCGTGGTACGGCGGTAAAGGTACTCAACCGTGTTGAACGCACAGATTCATTCCTCGACAAGATTCTCGATGCCGAATTGAAGTCAACAGAATTGAACGACCTGGACAAGGGTTTGCTCACCGAGCTTGCTCATGGCGTTCTCCGTTGGCAGAACAAGCTTGATTGGGTGCTCAACGGATTCTCACACGGAAGCTTCGCCAAATCCGAGATTAATGTGAAGAACGCCCTCCGTGTGGCCCTCTATCAGATACTGTTTCTGGATAGGATACCTCATGCAGCCGCGGTGAATGAGGGGGTGGAGTTCATAAAGCGCATTCGGGGCGATAAACCTGCCGGCCTTGTCAATGCTGTGCTCAGGAATATCATTCGTAATCTGGAGGGCATCCGCTATCCTGACAGAGGTGAGGACGAGATACAGTATTTGTCTGTCATATTTTCTCACCCGTACTGGATGGTGAAACGATGGGTACGGCGTTTGGGTGCTGAAGAAGCAGAAAAGCTCCTGACGGTGAACAACGAGCGGCCGGAACTCTCGCTCCGCATCAACAAGCTCAAGGTCGAGCCCGGACAATTTCTCAATCTTCTTGAGCAGCAACAGATTCCGTACAGGGGCTCGAGCCACATAGACTACTTTGTAAAAGTAAAAAGCCTTTCCAAAATCGGACAGATGGACCTGTTTCGAAATGGCTTGTTCACGATTCAGGATGAGAGTTCCGCATTGCCATGCTTGTTACTGGCACCACTTCCCGGCGAACGTGTGTTTGATCTTTGTGCAGCGCCCGGGGGGAAAACAACACACATTGCAGAACTGATGAAAAACCAGGGCGAGATCCTTGCCATTGACAAATACGCGTCGAAACTCAGTTTTATTAAGGGCGGATGTGAGCGGCTCGGCTTGGGAAATGTCACACTGTCCGCGCTCGATGCTTCCTTGTTTGAAGCGGAACCGGCTGACAGAGTATTGATTGACGCACCATGTTCGGGCCTTGGTGCGCTTGCCAAGAAACCCGATATCAAGTGGAAGCGTGATATTTCGGATATTCTGCAGCTTGCCAGGCTTCAGCTTGACCTGATGAACAACGCTGCTAAACTGGTGAAGCCGGGAGGTGTGTTAGTATACAGTACATGTACAACTGAACCGGAGGAGAATCATGATGTTGTAAAACTGAAAAACATTTGCAACTTTTGGAACAACATCCGGAATTCAAAGTCGAGAGTGCCGCACAATACGTGAGTCAAGACCTGGTTTCGCCTTCTGGTTTTGTTGAAACATGGCCGCATAAGCACGGCATGGATGGCTCATTCGCCGCCAGGTTCGTCAAAGTTACTTCGTAACATTTGTAAGTATTGCACAGGGAGAGAACACATGGTTGATATGCTTGAAATCGTCGGCAGGGAACTGCAGCAGCTTGAAGAAACAAAAACGTACAAATATGAAGTGCCACTGCAGAGTGCACAGGATGGCGTGGTTCGTGTCAACGGAAAAAAAGTGGTTATGATGGCCTCAAACAACTATGTGGGATTGTCCAACCATCCGGTAGTGAGGAAGGCGGCCATCAGGGGCATCAAAGAGTATGGGTACGGGGTGGCATCCGTCCGGTTTATCTGTGGTACGCAGGATATTCACTTTGACCTGGAGAAGAAAATTTCCAAGTTTCTTGGCACTGAAGATACAATTCTGTTCTCATCATGCTGGGCCGCGAATGAAGCTTTCTTTGCGTCGCTTACAAACGAAAAACTCGGTTATGATTCGTACAAGGACATCATTTATTCCGACCGGTTGAACCATGCCAGCATCATTGATGGGCAGAGGCTTTGTAAACCCGAAACAACGGAAAAGAAAATTTACAAACATGCGGACGTTGCCGACCTCGTACGCCAACTGGAGGAAGACAAACACAAAGAATACCGGTTCCGGATTATTGCCACGGATGGCGTTTTCAGTATGGAAGGCGACCTAGCTCCGCTTGATACTCTTGTTGAGGTGGCAAAAAAATTCGGTGCAACATTGTTTGTGGATGATTCCCATGCGGTGGGAGTGTGCGGTAAATCAGGGAGGGGAACGCCGGAAGCAAAAGGAGTACACGGAAAAATTGATGTCCTTACCGGCACACTCGGTAAGGCAATAGGAGGCGCTGCGGGAGGCTATATCAGTGGCAAGAGGGAGTTGATTTCCTATATGCGCCAGAAAGCGAGAACCTATATTTTTTCCAATTCCCTTCCACCATCCATTGTGTAC
>CAZWIN010000285.1:0-4072 GCA_964633855.1 uncultured Chitinophagales bacterium | reverse complement strand
CACCGTTGGTTGTTGAGAGCGCCCACCTCACCACTGATACGTCAGGGTCAACGGAATCTCTTTCTTCCCAAACCACATAAATATCGTCGTCATTTTCATCTCCGTATCCGGGAGCTGCAATACAGGGATTCTCGGCATTTGCGGCAATAACAACAGGAACTTCCTGGGTCCACTCGCTCCCATTGAGTTTTGCGTACCAGATGGAGCCGCCACTGGCATAGACCAGGTGATGAATACCGCCACGCAGGGCAACACGTCGCTGGGAGTTACTGCCTGTTGCATGGATTAACGATGAAGCCATGTGGGCTTTGTAGTTCGCTTTCACCGTATCGTTGCGATGTCGAAAGACAAGTGATGTTGTTGAGTCATTCGGTGACGTAATGTCGGCACCGTTTGTTGTCCAGTTGATAAAACCTGACGCAAAGCCGGCGATGTCCTGATTCTTCTGTACGCGGGCAGAGTAGTAAGGAGTTCCCGGAACATTTATTGGCTGGTTCAGGAACACTCCACCGCTTGATTGGTTGTACGCACCTGTAGGGTTGTGCGGTGAAGAGAAGCTGATGAAGCTATCCGGCTGTGCGCCGCTACTATCCGAAAGATACCACGGGTCACGGAACAGGATCGTATCGCCTGTCAGCGACGGAGCGTCAATGAGTGAGGTGCGAATGGTGACGGGGTTGAGACCAGTAAACTTAGCGTTTTGAATCAGACCATTATCAGCAGTGAAGTTTGTTGACAGTTTGGACTGGTCAACAAAAGACTTCCAATGATGCTGCTTATAGCTTGAATCAGTAATAAATCTATCGAGGTATGTTGGCACTGTCTTGATTTGGTGTAGAGAATTGATATTCAGAAGACGATATCCTCCAGACAGAACTGAATCGACGTTATCGAGCAACAATTTACCACCGGCATTGAGATTTCCTATTTCGTTTGCAAACACTACAGACGTGCGCTGGTCGTCGATTGCAGAAACACTATAATTCAACCCAGAGAGTGAGTGGTCCGTTCTAACTGGGACAACAACGAAACTGTCAGCCAATGCCCAAGGAATGCTAACTGAACCGGAATCTTGTCCGTGAAGGTCAATGGTGTAAATATCTGATTGGAAGGGCGTCCTAATGCCAAGAACATACACAGACCAACTGCCGGCAGTATCACCTATGAAGCCCACCACGGCGGAATTTCCTGAACCTCGCCGAAGAGTCGTATAAGACGAACCTCCTGGTGCGTACACAACACTATCATACGAATACGGGTATGTCCCTGTTGAGCGATTTAGCAAATTCCTGTATCGATAGCCATGAAGGCCATCTTGAAAATGAAAGTCGTCTTTGCGATATCCGCTGAAATTTCGCCACACTGCATATTGTTCTAGCGCTGCTGATAGGTTCTTCTGGTAGTTCGTGGAGAGTATATAATCGAGATCTGGGAACAATGTGTCAACTGGTGTTTGAGCAAGCCTCACGTAAAGTTTCTTGATAAGACTAGAATCTTGGACCCAGTCTGTCAAGAATATCGGCCAAAGCGTTCCACCATATTCGTAAGACCCTCCTTCGGTTGTTATTCTTTTCCACGCGTCCATCAATGGTCCACTTCCGCTGATGCGGCCATTCACTTCTTCCTCGGCCTCAGGGAAGACATACGGAACAACCCACTCCGCCGCGTTTTCTTTAAACCACGACTCGTTACCAAGAAAGTCTCTCAGCGCGTATCCAAATTGGATCATGTGATGAAACTCATGTGCAACAGCTTCTTTTCTCGCGTTTGAAGTATTGATTCCATTGTCGATGAGGGAGTGACTTATTGCGCGGTTCTGACCAGGGATCGAGTCGTAAAGCGTCAACCCATTGCCTGTGATATTCCTGATGTAAATATCCCACAGCGCGTCGCCGCCACAGGTACCATCCTGCGGAGGAGGTGTAAAACCCATTTGAACACATTCAACCTGATAGCTAGTTTCTGCGTATCCTGCAATTTCTAGAACGAATGCAAGGGTCGTACCGTGATTAGGAGCTTCATCCTCACGGGCATAATGAATCTTAAAATGTGTGGTATCATACGTGTAAACCGGACCGTCGTATTGATACGTCTGATGGCACTGTTGTGAATTTGCCAAGGGTGTGACAAAAAAACTCAGTAGGGATAGAGACAGAATCTTATGAACTTGCGAGAACATGGCTACCTCCTTCAGTATTGGGATGAAGTTGGACCGCCACAATTATCGTGTACCGCGAATGACGATCCCTTTGCTGTTGATTTGGTCGATTGATTCACCTACAGAAAACACGCTGTTTCCATTCTGATCAACTGACAATAATCTGCCAAAGCCTGTGAACTGTGTAAAATGTCGGAATGTAGCCCCGTTGAAGTGCGCAACCATGTAATACTCGCCCACAACAAAAAGTTCCGCGCCGTCTCCACGCACCCGCCAAGGGAAGCCTGGGAAGAAGCCCGATGTGAACGAGTACCTTTTTGCTTCACCGTGAGCGTTCACCCTTGTGTTGTAAAGCCCAGCTGACGCCGCGACAAAAACATCTCTGGAGTTCTGGGCAAAGACACTTGAATAGGCTCCTGACAATGAATCATTCCGGATTGTAAAGCGAGATGCCGTACCATCATAAACAACTTCCCACACCCCGGAGGAATAGCGCAACAGATAGGTTCCAAATTGATCGCTGTAGTGTCCACACGCCCACACAACGCTCCCATCGGGACTTCCCCATACATCCAGCAAGTCAACATCCGTTGGGCTTGACATTTGAGTCCAAACGGATCCGTCATAGTGCGCAATCTGCCCATTGACTCCCACTGCATATATGGAGTTCGGATTTGACCCCCACATCTTATTCACTGAAACGGGAATGCATACCGGTATTGATTGCGTCGTGCCATTCCAGTGTACTACCTGCGAACCAGAACTAATCCATATGTCATTGGCACTAAAGGTAAACACAGCTCGAGCTGGAGAAAAGCCCAGAGAAGGTTGACCACAAAATGAAAGAAACTGAATCTGCAAGAGATTCCATTGAGCGCCGTTCCATCGCGCAACATTGCAGGGCTCAGTCCCAGCCTGGTAAATCTCACCGATAGCCCACACGTCTCTCTCAGAAACAATTGCGACATCTCTCAGCAAGCTTCCCGGCCCTCCTATCGTGTCCACCACGAAACTCCAGTCGTGGGAGGTGGTATCAAGCGTTGTAATTGTTGCGTTCAAGCTATCCCTACCAAACAGTTGCGGCAAAACACACGAATAGCGGTACAATCTGTCAGGCAACAGTCCCTCATCCACAATGAGAGTATCAGCGGCGGTTATTGTTGAGTTAAAAATCGTGGTCGAATCCCGTTGAATCCGAATCGTTCGCTGGGGAACTCCCGGTAACATTTTCACCTGCAGCCACACTTCTGTGCACGAGGCATCAACCGCCGCAAACTGCACGGAGGGTTCGCCGCCGGAGGGGGGTTCAGATGTGTCGCATGAAAGCGCAAACAACAAAAGCGGTATGATGACGGCGAAGGGTTTCATATGAGCACCTTATGGCTAATACCGGGAACGAGTGAATTGCCGCTCTGCACCTTTGAGAAGGTTAAGGATGAATGGCGGATTCTGCCTGCAATTACAGTAAATATACCGTTCTCGATAGTTGGCGCAAGTTCAACATTCCGACCCTATTTCGTCAACAATAAATACGCCAAGAGTTTTTGCGTTTTATGGCTCAGTAGTAGCGATCACTCTGCCTTCACTTCTTGTAAACAAGAATGACTTCGCAATCTCAAGAGTGTTCACTTTTTCAACAGCTCAAATACCGAGCAGCAATCATGTAGCCTTGACTTCTGGAGGGCGGAGTGGGAGGGTTTAATGAGTAATGTCGCACTACAATACAAAAATGAGAAGCATAACCAAAACTGCTTGCGGCCTCATATCTGTTTTTTCCATCATACTTCCATTGAGCCGGAATCTTCGCCAAAAACAATGGCGGGCAAGTCAATGGGGTGGGACATGCTTCAACAATCCTAAATTGGTTACAACCACCTATTCCTCCTGAACACCCAGAGCATTCCACCGGCTACC
>CAZWIN010000284.1:0-4114 GCA_964633855.1 uncultured Chitinophagales bacterium | reverse complement strand
CCATGACCGTTCGCGGGATAACAACTACGGAAGTAATGGCAGTGTGCTTGGCCCGCGGATCGGCCCCAATGCCGATGAATGGTTCTTCAGGGCGGACTATCTGCCGGAGCGGAACCTTGCCTTCTCGCTTCGTGTTCATTTGGTGCGGGAAGGCGAGAACGTAACCGACTCAACGGGCAAACTTGTGAAGAATGTAGGGGGAAGCCTGCTTGAACCGCATCGCCCGTCAGACCCTGTTGAGAAGAAGTTCCTTGATGGTGTGCTGGTGAAAACCACCAGGCTGGAACTGTTTGGTTCCTGGGAGTTGATCCATCAATGGTGGCTTGAAAGCTGGTATGGGTTTGAATCCATCAGGAATATGACAACCGGCTCAAGGGAGAAGAATCATACCGCTGCAGTGAAATTGCGGGTCGAGTTTTAAGGAATTGCCTTGCTGCCAGATATCTGGTTATTGCCCTCACGGCTCAAATGGGATATATGGCCGCCGTGACGGGCAGGTAACTGCCTGATATTTTGATGTCTTGATGTTTGTGCTTATCTTTGAAGCGGATTTGCTTGCTGCAATCCTTGGTTCCATCCGGAATGTTTCATCCTTTTGTCAATAATCAAAATTCATACTATTAACCAGGAAAGGTAACACCATGGGAGTCAAAGTAGGAGATAAAGCCCCGGATTTTACACTTCACGATACCGACAAGAAACAACGCACACTGAAGGAGTTCCTGGGAAAGAAGACAATTCTTGCATTCTACCCCGGCGCTTTCACGGGTGTGTGCACCAAGGAAATGTGCACACTTCGTGACTGGACTGCGGAGCTTGGTGCGATGAATGCACAAGTCGTCGGTATCAGCGTTGACCCGCCGATTGTGAACAAGGCATTTTCCGATCTGAACAAAATTACCTATCCGCTTCTTTCAGACTACACACGGGAAGTGAGCAAGATGTATTGCGGCATCTTTATGAACTTTGGCGGGCTTCCGGGGCTGACGGTTGCGAACAGATCAGTCTATATTCTTGACGCCGGCGGCACAATCAAGTATGCGTGGGTATCGGAAACAAATCCCGGAGCCGACCCGCCATTCGATGAAATCAAAGCAGCGCTTGCCAAAGTATAACAGGCACGCAAACGCGGGCAACGACCATGGCTGAACTGAAAGCCGGTATGAAAGCTCCTGACTTTGAACTCCCGACGGGTGACGGCTCGATGCTGTCGCTCAGCGGGCTTCGCGGAAAGAAGGTGGTGTTGTATTTCTATCCGACGGATGACACGCCAACCTGTACCAAGGAAGCGTGCTCGTTTCAGGAAAACCTTTCAGCTATCAGAAAGAAAGGCGCGATCGTTGTTGGCGTCAGTACAGATGGTATTGCTTCACATAAGAAATTTTCTGACAAGTATGGCCTATCATTCCCGTTGGTAAGTGACGAAAGCAAGGAGCTTGCCAGGAAGTACGGGGTGTGGAGGAAGAAACAGTTGTTCGGGAAGAAATACATGGGGGTTGTGAGAACGACATTCCTCATCGACGAGAAGGGCATGATTACTCACATGTTCACTGTCACCAGAGTGAACGGCCATACGAAGGATGTACTCAAAGCACTGGGTAGTTGAAGGAGAGGATATGGTATTTGTAACACGAAGAGCAAGCTTCAGCGCATCGCACCGCCTGTTTAATCCGGCATGGCCGGATGATAAAAATGCCGCAGTCTTCGGGAAATGCAACAACCCGAACGGGCACGGGCATAACTACGATATCGAAGTAACAGTTGCCGGCGCACCGCCGACGGAAACAGGAATGGTGATTGACCTGAAGAAGCTTGCGGACATACTTGAAGCTGAAGTGGTGGATAAGGTTGACCACAAACATCTCAACCACGACGTGGATTTTCTACGCGGGTGCATCCCCACGGCGGAAAATATGGCGATTGCCTTCTGGAAGATTCTTCAGCCGAAGATTCATGAAGGGAAGCTGTATTCCATAAAACTGTATGAATCTGCAAACAATTTTGTAGAGTACAGAGGAGGATAGGAGATGGACGGGGCGGTAGCGAAGACAGCACAACGGGAGGAACTCGTCGTAAAATTGCTCGAGTCGCTCGGCGAAGACCCGAAACGGGAGGGGCTGTTACGCACTCCGCATCGCGTGGCAAAGGCGTACGAGTTTCTCACGAGTGGTTACGGCAAGGATATTGAAAAGGTCCTGAACGGCGCAGTCTTTCATGAGAAGTACAGTGAGATGGTGATCGTGAAGGATATTGATTTCTACAGCCTGTGTGAACACCATATGCTGCCGTTTTTCGGGAAGGCGCATATCGCTTATATACCGAACGGCAAGATTCTCGGATTGAGTAAGCTTCCCCGGATTGTGGATATGTTTAGCCGGAGGTTACAGGTACAGGAGCGGCTGACGCAGCAGATTGCCAGTACGTTGTATGAGGTCCTAAATCCGGAGGGAGTGGGCGTTGTTGTGGAGGCACGCCACATGTGCATGATGATGCGGGGTGTCGAGAAGCAGAATTCCCTTGCAACGACGAGCGCAATGCTGGGCGTATTCCGTGATGATGTGAAGACGCGGCAGGAGTTCCTCTCGCTGATAGAGAATAAGCTGGCGTAGGAAATATGATATACTGAACAAACGAAAACCTCCTGTAGTGCGGGAGGTTTTTTTATGCCGTCATGCCCCAATAATGTGACGTGTTCGCCGTGACGGGCAAGTGAACAGGACCAGAAGCAAACAAGGCGGCACGAGGCCGCCCTGCGGACTAACGAGTATGAGTATTTCCCGCCTCAATCATCTTCCTCATCGTCGTCCGTGTCATTCATTCCGAGGCGCATGCGCATAGGGTGCGGGCGTCCCATCTTGCCGCGCTCCATCGGGCGCATGTGTTGTTTCCAGATTTTCTGCTGTTCGGGAGTGAGTATTTCCTTTACTGCAAACCAGTGGTCAAGCCGGTCGAGCTTGTGCTGATATTGCGCATCGGAAACAGCCTTGAGTGCTTTTTCGATAGCAGAACGGTCAGGCTTTGATGCATTCATCAGCTCGCGCATATCGAGCCGCTTCTTCTCAAGTGTTGCACGGGTATCAATCATCTTGCGGCGGTGGGCAAGCATGAGTTTCTCCACCTGCTCTTTTTGAGCATCCGTCAGCTTGAGATCTTCCATGAGTTCCTGTTTCATGTGCTGCCGCATTCCAGCAGGCGGGCCGCCGCGATGTTTAAACGGCTGGGCGTAGAGTAGACTGCCGGAAATGGCAACAAGGCATAAGAACAACAGATAGCGCTTCATACAAACTCCCTTCAACCAATCCATAATAAGTGTCTTCACAGCATTTGACCATAATGGAGGGAAATGGTTTAACTAAAAAGACAGAAACAGGATGCGGGAGACGGGAGGCCGGAAGATGAAAAAATCGAATACCGAATTGAGAATAATGAATTGTGAATGTCACCCGATGCTGAATCCGGCCCATTTCAAGCCTTTCCAGTCAAAAGCATGGCAGGTGAGTGCTGTGCTCAGGTGTAGAGTAGGCTTTGGAAGTAGCCTTGAACAACGGACAAGCAACGGAGAAGATACGGAGCAGTAACGGAGGAGAAACGGAACAGATCAGTAGGAACCAAGGAAGGAGGCTCAAACAAGACAGTTCTTTGACAAAATGATGTAAAAATGCAAACAGAGGTGGCTTGACTTTAACGAAAGCTCGGTGCATATTTTCGGGTGATAGAAGGCGATTGTTTAATATGTTGTGTGGTTGCAGAGGTGTATCATAGCCTCCCAGATTCAGGCGAAGGTTCAGTGAAGACGGTTTGAGAATTTAAGGGATGAGCACCCGAAAGGACAATACACGTGATCTCGTGAGGCGAGACGAGTATGGCGTATATTAAGCTCCACAAGGATATTATACGCCATATGGCGTTAATGCAATAGTTAGCCGCCAGCTCGCGTGGCAAGGAGGAGAAACAATGCAAACAAATCGGAGTATCCTACTGCTCATATTAACGTTGCTTATGTTGCCGGCAACTGCCTTCTGTCAGGACTACTACCCTCTTCAGACAGGCAACGAATGGTTCTACCGTTCTGTAGGTCTGCCACCAAATGATTCTACCATTTCCGTTTCCGTCC
>CAZWIN010000283.1:0-4131 GCA_964633855.1 uncultured Chitinophagales bacterium | reverse complement strand
GTTGACGTATGAGTCCACGTGTCACCGTTATCGCTTGACCTGTACACGCGCACCGAGTCTCCGAACTGCCCGATGGTAAACGTCAACGCTCCCTTGTTTACGACGGAGCGAATCTTGAGATTGGCGGGAATGCCGTTTGTTTTCTGTGCCCAGATAGTACCGCCATCCACAGACCGGTACAGGCCGTCATCTGCGGTTCCGGCGAAAACTCCGGTGGAACTTGCTGCAATGGTTCTTATCCATGTATTGATGATGCCCTCGTGGGATTGTGACCATGTAGAGCCGTTGTCATCGGAGCGGAAGATTCCCCGTCCAAGCGTTCCAGCAAAAATGCTGGAGCCAAACATCGCCATTACATTCAATGTTTGAATAGGCGGAAGGTTCGCAGCGAACGGCGCCCAGGTACTTCCATTGTCGGTGCTTCTGAAGAGTTGTGTCGTCCCTGATGATGTGCGTGATGCAGCGATGAGATTTGTACCGTTAGAAAGAAACGGTCCGCCTTCAGTTCCGGCGGGAAACCCCGAGCCCGATACACTCCATGATGCGCCGCTATTCGTTGAACGGTACACACTGTTCCCGCTTAATCCCGCGAAGAGCATGCCTCCGTGGGCGACGATATGATTCGGATAAGAGAAACCCGGTAAACCGGTGGATGCGGGTGACCATGTTTGCCCCTGATTGGTTGACTTGTAAATGCCGTCACCGGAAATGCCTGCGAATATGCTTGAGCCGTCAATACACAACGAGATAACACCTGCAAATGTTGCCGAGCCTGTGCTGAACTGATCCCATGTTGCTCCGTCATCGCTGGAACGATACACACGTGCCGAGCCGGAGGTTGAAGTAAGTCCGCCGTAGACATAGATACCGTCCGTTACCAGGCTGGTAATGCTGTTTCCCGTGGGAAGCCCTGTTGCGCCTGTCCATGTCGCGCCATCATCTGTTGAACGGAACACATTCACTGTAGCGGCAAGCAGTGTTGAGCCCTTGGAGAGCAATGCTGTGGGATAAGGGTAGCCAAACCCGAAATTCGCCGGAGTCCAGGTGGCACCGTTATCGGAGCTTCTGAAAACCCCGGCCCCGTTGGTGCCTGTGTAGATGAAGCCGTTATGGGAAGCAAAGCAGGAGATGTTGCCTCCTTCAGGGCCGCCGGTTTGTGTCCAATCGGACAATACGGGCAATACGTAGAGCAGTATCAGCAAAACAATCTGTAAGAATAACTTCATAGCTGTGATTCCTCCGGATGAGTGTACGATGTGGAGAAATCTACATAGAGAAGAGGGTCAGTGGCAATGACGCAAGTGAGTCATTTTGAGGCAGGCCACTCGCCGCAATCCGCTCAAGCGGTATTGAGAAGGTTTTTGAGATGGGTCAGCAAAATGAATAACTTACACCAGCCCCTGCTTTATTGCTTTGGCCACCGCCTGGGATTTGGAGTGTACGTGGAGTTTTTCGTAGATGTGTTTGATATGATTGCGGACGGTCTCCCTGCTAATGAAAAGCTTATCGGCGATTTCCTGGTTGTCCAATCCGAGCACGAGTTGTTGCAGGATTTCGAGTTCACGTGGCGAGAGGGAGTGTTCTTCCTTTGCCGCCGGAGCGTAGTGCTTGAACAATTCTATCACGCGTCGCGCAATGAAAGGAGTCATCGGTGTGCCGCCCGCTGCAGCATCCTGAATGGCGGACAAAACCTGGGCTGGAGGGGTTTTCTTCAGGATGTACCCATCCGCCCCGGCAACGATTGCGCGGAATACGTGATCGTCATCGTCAAATACTGTAAGCATAATGATTTGGGTACGAGGCTGACGTTCTTTCAACGCCGCAATTGCTTCGATGCCGGATTTTCCCGGAAGGTGAATATCCAACAACGCAACATCTGCCTCCGGAAACCGGGGAAGTGCCTCTTCGACAGAGGAGAACGACCCGACGCAATCAAATCCACTTGTGAAGTTCAGTACATGAACCAGCCCTTCGCGGAAGTCGTCATGGTCTTCAATTATGGCTACACGCAGGTTCTGCATTGCGTTCAATGACCCCAAGTCCGGTGCAAGTTTCAATGACCTGTTTGCGTCATTCTTCTGGTGAGTTTGACTGTCGTGCCTTTGCCCGGTGATGATTCGAGTGCCAACTTCGCTTCAATCTCCTCAGCCCGTTTCTTCATGTTCCGCAACCCGTGTCCGCGTTTCGTGGGTGTTGTGGTGTCATCTTCAGATGGAAGACCTTTGCCGTCGTCTTTCACTTCGAGGTTAAACGAAGATCCATCCACATGAACGGTGACAATGATGTTCTGCGGTTTGCCATGTCTTGCGGCATTGGAAAGTGCTTCCTTGAATATCAGATAGACGTTCCGCCGGACATCATCTGCAATTGAGGTGGTGGAGACATCTCCCGTAACATTTACCTCATACTTGATGCGGTTTGCCTTGCAAATATCGGAGGTAAGGATGCGGATGCGTGCCACGAGGCTTTCCAGGGTATCATGGCGCGGGGAAACCGACCAGACAATATCGCTCATTGCCTCCTCGGCTTCCGTGAGCAGCGAGCTTGTTTTGTTGAGGAAATCCTTAGCCTGTTGCGGGGCATCCGGGACTTGCTGCTTGACGGACTCAATGAAAAACCCCGCGCTGCCGACTGTTGAGGCGAGGTCATCGTGAAGGTCACGGGCAATCCGCTCGCGCGTCTTCAGGCGCTCTTCCTGGATAGCCTTCTCCCGCTCAAGCTGTTCAATCTTTCTCCGCAATTTGCGTGTGGAGAGGTAACGTATGCTTCCGCCAAACGCGGCAACACCGAGGAGCGTCAGGCACGCAATAAACCAGCCGGTTTTCCAGAACGGCGGCACAATTACAACCTTGGTGGATTTACCCGAGTCATTCCATACACCGTCGCTGTTCGAACCTTTCACATGAAAGACGTATGTGCCGGGGTCAAGATTGGTGTACCGCGCCTCGCGTCGTGTACCACAGAATATCCAATCCTTATCAAACCCTTCCATTCTGTAGGCGTAGCGGTTCATCTTCTGGTTGGTAAACTCCAGGGCGGCGAACTCAAATGAAAAGACGGTTTCTCCCGGGGTGAGAAGAACATCAGGCAGCATATTAATATCGCCGCCAAGATTGGCAGGGAGGTCGAATTTCTTAAAGCCGGTGAGCACAACATTCGGGACACACGGGTTATCACTGACGGAATCCGGGAAGAATGAATTGAAACCATTGACGCCACCGAAAAACATTTCGCCCTGCGGTGTTTTGAAGAACACATTGGTGTTGAACTCATAGGACTGCAAGCCGTCATCCGGGGTGTAATTGCGGAATGACGGAGCACTGCTGCCACTGACTTTCATTCGTGAAAGCCCGCGGTTCGTGCTGATCCAGAGACGGTCGTGCTCATCCATCAGGATGCCATAGATGAACTCATTCGGAAGCCCGTCCGAGGTCCGGTACACCTTCCAGCTGTCCTGTTTCGTATCGTAACGGTTGAGCCCTTCTTCTGTGCCTATCCAGAGAACTTCGTCGGGTGCTATGAGAATGGTTTTGACATTATTGTGCGAAAGGGAATTCGGATCATTGGCATTGTGGCTGAACCGTTGAAGGATGGAACCGTCAGCGCGAAGCTTGAGCATTCCACCACCGATTGTTCCAACCCAGATCGTACCATCGTGCCAGGGGGCGATGGTTGCCACAGATGTTGTGATTACCCGATTGAATGTTTCCGCGGTTGAAAGAACCTTCACAAATTGAGCTTTTGAGGTATCATACTTTGTAAGGTGTGTTACCGTCCCACACCATATTGTCCCGGCAGAATCCATTGCAAAGGACATGATCATATTATCAAGCCGGTTACTCGAGAACATAGGATGACGGGTGAATTTTCCTGTACGACGGTCGAACTCGTCAACTCCGGCATCAGTTCCCACCCAGATGTTGCCCTGATCGCCTTCGAGGAGTGCCATGACGGTGTTACTGCGGATGCTGTTGGTATCCTGCGGGTTATGTCTGTATCGCCTGACTTCGCCTGTGGCCCGGTTCAATACTGAAAGCCCCTGGTCGTACATGCCAAGCCAGACCTCGCCGAGGTGATCAACAATCAGCGCCTTAAAGAAGTTGTCGCCTGTTGTTGCCAGGTCGGAAGGAG